>NZ_JBSHBN010000130.1:0-26260 GCF_053612025.1 Kitasatospora sp. NPDC054768 | reverse complement strand
TTCGGCCCGCTATAAGATCAATCTACCCCCCCACGCCCCCTCGGTGCCCGGGCACCGCGCCCCCCGTCATTACCCGCACCCCGACATACGCCCACCGGGTCGACTTCTCACGCGAACCATCGGGAGGATCCCGGCGCAGGTCGGCGGCACTGATCGAGCTCGCGGGCGCGATCGGGGCGTACACGGGGTTCCTGGTGGCGTACGCGGGCTGCTCGACGCTGACCTGGGCGGTCTGGCTCCGGAGGCGGCGGTGACGGCGGCGGTGACGGGGTGGGGCGCCGGGCGATGGGCTGTTGGTATGACGTTCGGGACGGTCCGGCGAGCGGGCGAGCCGCCGGGCGGTTAGCGTCGGCCGCAACACGTTCTCGGACCGGGAGGTTGCAGTGCAGCGGTGGATCATCCTGACGGTACTCACCTCGGCGCTCACCGGCCTCACCGGCGCCGCCGTACCACCCGCCCTGGCCGACGATCCGACCCCGACCTCCGAAACCCCCGTCACCAGCGTCACCCTCGGCGACGCCAGGATCGACGCCAGGCTCCCCGGCCGGATCCGGGTGGAGGTCGACTACCTCTGCACCGTCGCCGACGAGGCCCGCTCGCTCACCGTCACGGCGGAGCAGAAGGACCCGGAGGACACCTCGTCGATCGCCTTCGGCTCCAGCCGGACCGCGGAGACGGACGTGATCTGCGACGGGACGCCGCAGACACGGCTGATCGTCGTCCAGTCCAAGACCACCAACTGGCTCCCGGACGTCGACGCCGTCCTCACCGCCACCGTCTCCAACATCGGCGCCAGCCCGACGGCCGCCGCCGACGCCAAGCGGGTCAAGCTGGCCACCACCGCCTGATGCGGTCGCCCGTCCGGGCCGCCGCCCTGCTGCTGCTCGCAGCCGGTCCCCTGCTGACCGGCTGCATCAGCTCGTTCGTCGTACCGGGCCCGGAGGAGACCACCAGCCCCGTCGTGGCGCCGTCCGCGCCGTCCTCTCCGGCCCCGTCGCCCACCCCCTTCGCGGGAACGGTGACGATCCGCGACTTCTCCTTCGAACCCGACAATTTCACCGTCGGCCCGGGCGCGGTGGTGACCGTGACCAACACCGGCACCACCGCCCACACCCTCACCGCCCAGGACGGCACCTTCGACACCGGCCCCCTCGCCCCGGGCGCCGGCGCCACCCTGACCGCCCCGAGCCAACCGGGCGCCTACGCGTACCTCTGCACCTTCCACCACTTCATGCGCGGGATTCTGACCGTGGCGTGAGGGGCGACTGCCCTACGCTCGTCCCCTGCACACGGGGAGGGTACGAGGGATGGCGGACCACACGGCGAACACGGCGAACGGCCCGGTGCACGGGACGGTCGTGCAGGCCGGGAACATCGAGAACCTCTTCCTGGACGGGAGCCGACCCCCGGCAGCGTCCGTCCGGGCCGACACGTGGGTGGATCTCGTCGCGAAATCGCCCACGTGGCGGCACGTACGGGAGGACCAGGACACCGAGCCCTACCAGCGCGTCGTACTGGAGGCCGTCGGAGAGCTGGCCCGGCTTCGCGACTCGGTCGACACGACGGACGACCCCTGGCAGGACCCGGGCATCGCGGAGCGCTTCGCCAAACGGGTCGGCTGGCTGCTCGGCGAGGAGCCGCTGAAGCTCTACCCGGCCGAGGCGGCACTGCTGGCCGTGCTCCCGTTCCTCTACCGGGTCCGGTCGTTGAACCTGGCGGCGGCGCGGGCCGCTGTCGGGCCGACCGACCTGGCGCCGTCATCTGAGCCCGACGCCGACCGATCGGCCTACGAGCAGTTCATCGAGTCCTACGACCTGCTCGTCGGCCGCACCCGGACCCGCCCCGCCTCCGCCGTGCCGCTCGGCTGGTGGCTCTTCCACCGCTGGCTCGACCAGCACGAGGACCTCGCCGACCCCGAGGGCGTCGGCGAGATCCTGGACCGACTCCCGATGCTCGCCGACCTCGGCGAGACCTTCGCGACCAAGCGTGTCTGCGCACTGCTGCACGGCCTGCGCCGGGGCCCCGACGTCGGCAACCGCGACTACCTCGCCGGGCTCAGCGCTGACGACCACCTGCGGGCCCCGGGCGAACAGCACGTCCGGGAGCCGAGGGTGGCGTTGCTTCTCGCGCTGGCGTACGGGACCGCCATCGAGATGACCGCCCTGCCCGAGATCGTGGCGGAGCACCTCGGCATCCCGGACGAGGTCGACCTCGCCGACCTGCGCCGGACACTCGAGCTGGCAGTCTGGGGCGGCTCCTACGACCTTCCCGTCCTGCGCGCGGAGTGCCACCACGAGGCGGTGGTCGAGGGGCTCCGCGAGTACACGGCCCGCGCCGACGAACTCCTCCACGCCGTCCGCCGCGTCCTCACCGAACACCCGCTGCCCACCCGTCTCACCTCGGACGAGGCCGGCCCCGCCGCCGGCGCCTTCACCGGCTGGGCCCGCTTCCGGATGGACGAACGCCGGGTGCGCAGCCTGCTGATGGGCGTCGAGCTCTACCGCGACCGGGACCTGGCCGTCCGCGAGCTCTACCAGAACGCCCTCGACGCCTGCCGGTACGCCCGGGCCCGCGTGCAGTACCTGGACCGGTCACGGACCTTCCGCCTGGGCCCCCTTTCCTACGACGGCCGGATCGAGTTCCGCCAGGGAGTGGACGAGGACGGCCGCGCCTACCTGGAGTGCGAGGACAACGGCGTGGGAATGGGCGAAGAGGAGTTGCGGGGAGTCTTCTCCAACGCCGGCGCCCGCTTCGCCGAGCAGTTGGACTTCAAGCTCGAACGCGCCGAGTGGCGCAAGGTGGATCCGCCCGTCGAGCTGCATCCCAACAGCCGCTTCGGCATCGGCGTGCTGAGCTACTTCATGCTCGCCGACGAGATCCGGGTGACGACCTGCCGCCTGGACGCCTCCGGCCAGCTGGGCCCGCAGCTGGAGGTCTCCATCTACGGCCCGAGTCACCTCTTCCGCATCGCCAAGCGGTCCGAGCAGGGCAGCGCGCCCGGCACCACCGTACGGCTGTACCTGCGGGAGGACATCGAGCTGACGGAGTCGTGGTCGTGTCTCGACGTCTTGGAACGCCTTCTGGCCGTTGCGGAGTTCGCCACCTCGGCGGTGCACCGCGACCGGACGGCGATATGGGAGCCCGGAGTCCTGAAAGCACGGGAGGCGCCTCAAGAAGAGAGCTTCTGCTTCAGTGCCTGGGGCGGGATGACGCCCTGGGCCGAAGCCCCGGAGGGCGCGCAGGTGACGTGGTGCGAGCACGGCGGGGCCCTGCTGGTGGACGGTCTGGTGGTCGAACCGGAGGTGGTGCGTGGGGTCATCACGCCGCGCGGACTGCCCGGCGCCGTGGTGAACCTCACGGGAGGACTGTCGCCGGGCAAGCTGTCCGTCGACCGCCGTCGCATCATCAGCGACCTGTCGGACACGGTCGGGGGGCTGTTGGAGGCTGCGGTGGCCGAGTTCGTGAGCGGCGACTCGGCCGTGCTGAGCATGGAGTGGATTCACCGGGTGACGGGGGAGAACTACCAGTTCGCCGACCTGGTGGCAGTCGAGGTCATCCGGCAGGGACGACCGCTGGAATTCGGCGGGGTCGACTACGAAACTCGTCGTACCGGCTGCTTTCTCGCGGACGGTGACGTCCTTGCGTGGTTCGAGAACGCCGATGGACCGACCAGGGAGAGCGTTGCGGGGAGCCTTCCGGACAACGTGGCGCTCTGGCGGATACTGGCCCACGAGATGGAACCTTCATCACCTGAACTCGCCCAGATCTGCGCGGAGTTGATGGGGGAGAGGAGGGTGCGCCCGGCGATCCCCTCCGACATCGCCGTTCTGGCGCCGGTCGTCGAGCACGACCTGAGGTCGTGGTCCTTGGCGCATTACGGCGACGGCTGGCTCACGAAACTGTCCCGCGATCTCGGTGTCACGTCCGAGACCGCTCGTGCCAGGGCCGCCGAGTTCGGCATTCCCCGTGAAAGCGGTTCACACTTCCGGGAGGTGGACGGCCACTGGTTCGCACGCGTCAACGACCTGCTGGTCATCGCCGATCTGAGAGGAATTCCAGCGGCCGCTGCGGCGGGCGTCTGGGAGGGCGCGGGCCGACAGGTCACCCGCGAGGTGCTGGCTCTCGCCACCGCTGTCGACACCGATCCGATCTTCCTCTGGAAGCGCTCCGGGGGTGGAACGTTCTGGGGCGGGCCGGAGCCGGGAGACGAGGTCCCGCTGGGATTCCTGGTCAAGTCCGGTCGAGTGCACGGGATTCCGGTCGGACGGGTCGCCGAAGCCATGACGAGGTACGGTCTTGAGGTGGATGCGACGGGCCTGCCGCCGTTCCCCTCGGATGAGACCCTGATGCTGTTGAGTCGGAACCTCAACGGCACCGGCCCGTGGTTGACGCGGTCGGAAGGGATTCCGGTGGATCACCTGCTCTGGGCGGAACAGGACTTGGGGATCGCGCCGCGCCGGGCTGTGGAGGTGCTCGGGGCTGCCGGGTTCCGGGTGCCGCGCATGCCGAAGGACGCCTGTCCGGCGGATCTGGAGCTGTTCATGGACAGGGGGCGGCGGAGTGACGTGGCCGACCTGACCTTCAGGCGGCTGTTGGAGCTGCCCGGATCGAGGAACTGCTCACTGCGCGAAGTCCTCGACCGCTTCAGGGCCTATGGCGTGGAGGTCCCGATCGTTCTGCCGGACGAGTTCACCCGCCTGGACGAGGAGTTGTTCTCGCCCGACAGTGCGATGAGCTGGGGCAACCTGCTGCTGGGACACGTGGTGCCGTTCGCGCGCTTGATCATGGGGGCTCGGAAGCTGCAACGCCAGCCCGGAGATCTGGCCCGCCACCTGAGGGCCCGCGGGATCGTATCGTCCTGTGACGACCTGCCGGCCGGGGTCACGGTGGATGAGGCGGTTGAGCTCCTTGCCGGAGGTCAGCCCTGGTCGGTCGACATGCTGTGGATCAGCAATGTCGACCTGGCCGGGCTGCTGAAGCTGTCACTGAAGACGGGACATCCGATGGCTCGGATCACCGACTGGTACCGCGAGTGGGGCATCGACGCCCCCGACCCTGCCGAGCTGATCCGCGACGCCCTCGCCCGCGTCCCCATGGCCGACCCCTCCTGAGCACCGAATCCACCCGTGAACAGGGCTGCTGCGATCCGCCTCCTTGTTCTACAGTTCTGTAGAACAAAACGAACGGTGATCGGGGACGAGCATGGACAGGTCGCTTCGGCTGCCGCAGCAGGATCGGGCGGACTTCGAGACGGAGCTGGGGCGAGCACTCTCCGCGCCGCAGGTGCGGGCGGCGCTGCGGGCCGGCGGGGACGAGGCTCGGGGTTCGGAGCGGTTGCGGCGGGCGGCGCGGGAGAACGCGGAGTTCGTGCTGGCCGCGGCGGCGCCGGAGTACGAGCGGTATGCGGCGTTGCGGGCGGACGCCGATGCGGTGGCGCGGCTGCCGGTGGCGGCGCCTCCCCGGGAGCGGGCGTCGGGGTGGTGGGGGGTGCTGGGGGTGGTCGTGCCGATCATCGCGGTGACGGCAGCGGTGATCTTCTTGCTGCTGGGCCTCGTGCTGGGGCTGGTGGAGGACCTGGAGGTGCTGGCGCACGCGCTGGTGGAGGCCGGGTGGGTGTCGGCCGGGGTGGCCGCGGTGAGTCTGCTGGTGGGCGGGCTGGGGCTGCTGGGGGCGGCCCGGGCGAGGGGTGCGGAGGCCGGGGAGGCGGCGGACGGGCCGGGGGAGCTGGTGCTGGCGCGGGATGCCTGGCGCTCGGCGCTGGCGGAGCGCGGGCTGGTGCCGTACCTGGTGGCGCAGGCGAACGCGGAGACCGGTCGGCGGCGCTGATCAGGCCCGGTCGAGTCTCGTCGAGCGGGCGGCGTCGGCCAGGAGCTGGGCGGCGTCCGGGGGGATGGCGAGGCGGCGGGCGATCCAGGGGGCGGGGCGGCCGGCCCGGGCGAGCATCCAGGCGGAGTACAGGTGGCCGAGCTGGGGTGCGTTCTCGGCGAGCAGCAGGGGGCGGACGGCCTCCATCGGGAAGCCTTCGAGGGCGCGGGCGCTGTACTCGCGGCCGTTGGGGCCGGGCGGGGGCAGTGGGAGCGGGCGGCGGAGGTCGATCCAGCGGCTGAGGAGCACCGCGCCGACGACCAGCAGACCGGTGCCGGAGGCGCCGATCAGGATGCCGCCGATGACGGGGCGGTCCTCCTCCTCGGCCATGCCGAGGGCGATCTCCTCCAGGACGAGCAGGCCGAGCACGGTGAGCAGTACCGCGGCCTCGGCGGGGCGCGGGTGGGTCCGGGACGTCGTCATGCGGAACCTCTTCCTCGGCGGAGCGGCCGGGGGTTTCGGGCGGGCGCGGCGATTCACCTTCCGTACAACGGCGGTGGGCGGCCCGGGGCACGCGTCACGGCTCGGGCGGTGAAATCGCGGATCATCATTGACGGACCGTCAAATATGCGATGCGGGCGGCAGGTTGGCCGCGGCAGGTGGGCCGTCCTGCGGAGGTCGGGGCCGCGCCTCCTTCCGGTCGGGAGCGCCTGGGTGGCGTGTTCGTCGACGGGGCGAGGGGCCCGACTGCGGGCGGGCTTCGGGTCAGCATAGCCCGGGCATGTCACCTTCGACAGGCTTGTCGAAGGTGCGGAACCCGGGCTGCCGGTGGGCATGTCGAGGGGTGGTGGCCCGGCTGCTTTGAGTGCGGAGCTCCGCTTTCGCGGTCGGGGCCACGGGGGTGGGGAGGCCAGGGCCGGTGGGGCTCGCAGGCCGCTGGGATACTTCCAACTCGGCGGCCAGGAAGAGTACGTGCCCCTTCTGACCCCCTGTACAACTGAGCGCCCACCCGCGCGCCCGGTGCGGTGGCCGGGGCGCGCAGGTGGGCGCTGAGGGTGGGACGGCTGGGCGGTCGGGCGCGGGGCGGCGCGTCGTCAGCGGGCCAGCAGGGGGAGCGGGGCGCCGGTGCGGGCGGGCAGTTCGAGGCGGGTGAGCAGGGCGGAGGGCGAGACCTCGATCACCCGGCAGCCGGCCCGGTGGCGGCAGTGGCGGGCGACGGAGCCGTGCCGCAGGCGGTCCAGGCGGCGGCGGGTGGCGGCGCCGAGGACGAGCAGGTCCTCCGGGCCGGTGACGGCGCCGACCAGGGCGGGGCCGGGTTCGGCGTTGACCACCAGCGGGTGGATGACCAGGCCGGACGGGTAGCCGCCGTAGGCCTGTTCGAAGGCGATGTCGAGGCGCCGGCGGGCGGCGTGCTCCAGTTCGGAGGGCGGGCGCCGGCCCTCCCGCTCGATCGCGGTCCAGGCGGCGACGGGCACCAGCATCGCTTCGTGCCGGGCGGCTTCGCCGACGGCGTGGTAGAGGGCGGCCAGACTGCTCAGTGACCCGCTCAGGCCGACGATCACTCGGGTGGTCCCGGTCATGGCCGTTCGCCTCCGTCTCTCCGGCGGCTCTCTCCATCGGGCTCCGCCGGTTCGGCACTCCTTGCTTCGGATGATTCAAGTGAACCCCGGAACGGACGCCTCCGTACCGCCGCTGACACCACCATGACGCAGGTCGCACACATCTTGACGGCCTTCTGACAGGGCCGTCGGCGGCGGTGCGGCGGGATTTCCCGGCCGGTGTCTCCCGGCCGGTGTCTCAGCCCAGCCCCGGGACGAACTGGATCAGCAGGTCGATCGCCTTGATGCCGAGGAACGGCAGCACCAGCCCGCCCAGTCCGTACACCCGCAGGTTGCGCCGGAGCAGGTCGGTCGCGGAGGCCGGCTGGTAGCGCACGCCGCGCAGGGCGAGCGGGATCAGGGCGACGATGATCAGCGCGTTGAAGATGATCGCGGAGGCGATCGCCGAGGTGGGGCTGTGCAGTTCCATGATGTTGAGGTGGTGCAGCCCGGGGTAGGCGTTCGCGAACATCGCGGGGATGATCGCGAAGAACTTGGCCACGTCGTTGGTGATCGAGAAGGTGGTCAACGCGCCTCGGGTGATGAGGAGTTGTTTGCCCACCCGGATGATCTCGATCAGCTTCGCCGGGTTGGAGTCGAGGTCGACCATGTTGCCGGCCTCCTTGGCGGCCGGGGTGCCGGAGTTCATCGCGACACCGACGTCGGCCTGGGCGAGCGCGGGGGCGTCGTTGGTGCCGTCGCCGGTCATCGCGACCATGTTCCCGGCGGCCTGCTCGCGCCGCAGGTGGGCGAGCTTGTCCTCCGGGGTGGCCTCGGCGAGGAAGTCGTCCACCCCGGCCTCGTCGGCGATGGCCCGCGCGGTCAGTGGGTTGTCCCCGGTGACCATGACCGTACGGATGCCCATCCGCCGCAGCTCGGCGAAGCGTTCGGCGATGCCCTCCTTCACCACGTCCTTGAGCTCGACGACGCCCAACGCCCGTGCGCCGTGCCGGTCGTGGACGGCGACCAGCAGCGGGGTGCCGCCGGACCCGGCGATCCGGTCCACCAGCGGCTTGGCCTCCATCGGCAGCCGTCCGCCGGAGTTCACCACCCAGCGGGCGACGGCGCTCGCGGCGCCCTTGCGGATCAGGCAGGTGGTGCCGTCCGGCCAGGTGAGGTCCACGCCGCTCATCCGGCTGTGCGCGGTGAACGGCACGGGCCGCTGTTCGCCGAGTTCGCCGGGGGAGCGCGGCGGCCCCCAGTACTGACGATCGGTCAGTTCGACCAGTGACCGCCCCTCCGGCGTCCCGTCCGCGACTGAGGCCAACTGGGCGGCCTCGGCGAGCTGTTCGGTGGTCGCGCCGGGCAGCGGGTGCAGGGCGACGGCCCGGCGGTTGCCGTGGGTGATGGTGCCGGTCTTGTCGAGCAGCAGCACGTCCACGTCCCCGGCGGCCTCCACCGCCCGGCCGGAGAGCGCGACGACGTTGCGCTGCACCAGCCGGTCCATGCCGGCGATGCCGATGGCGGAGAGCAGGGCGCCGATGGTGGTCGGGATGAGGGCGACCATCAACGCGACCAGCACGACGGTGGTTTGCGGCGCGTGGGCGTAGATGGCCATCGGCTGGAGCGACACGACGGACAGCAGGAAGACGATGGTCAGCGAGGCCAGCAGGATGTTGAGCGCGACCTCGTTCGGCGTCTTCTGCCGGTCGGCGCCCTCGACCAGGGCGATCATCCGGTCCAGGAAGCTCTGCCCGGGCCGCGAGGTGACCCGGACGACCAGGTGGTCGGAGAGGACCTTCGTCCCGCCGGTGACGCCGGTGCGGTCGCCGCCGGACTCCCGGACCACCGGCGCGGACTCCCCGGTGATCGCGGACTCGTCGACGGCGGCGACGCCTTCGACCACCTCGCCGTCCCGCGGGATCACCTCGCCGGCCGGCACGAGGACGATGTCGTGCAGCAGCAACTGCTCGGCGGGAACGACCTCGTGGCGCAGGTCGCGGGTGCCGACCCGCCAGTGCGGCAGCCGTCGCGCCGTGGTGGTGGACCGGGCGCGGCGCAGCGATTCGGCCTGTGCCTTGCCGCGGCTCTCCGCGACGGCCTCGGCCAGGTTGGCGAACAGCACGGTCAGCCAGAGCCAGAAGGAGATCACCCAGGCGAAGACGCTCGGGTGGAGGACGGCGCTGACGGTGGTGAGCGCGGAGCCGCACTCGACCACCAGCATCACCGGGTTGCGCGTCATGGTGCGCGGGTGGAGCTTGCGGACGGCGGCGGGCAGTGCCTCGGCCAGCTGGCGGCGGGTGATCAGCCGGCGGCGGGCGCCCGGCGAGGTGGGCCGGTGGCCGGGCGGCGGTCCGGGCGCACGGTCCGGGCGCTGGAACAGGTTCTGCTGGTCGGTGGTGTCCGGGGTGGTGAGGGCCGAACGGCGCATCGTCTCGGGGACCTTCCGGGCCGCCCGGTCGGATGGGGCGGCGGTTCGGTGGGGCTGCGGGGACGGCGGACAGCCCACCACCGGAGCACCGGGGGACATGCCGGCCTTGACGAGGCCTTGGCGGCGCGGCGGCCGTCCTTGACAGACTCCTGACACCGCGGACGGGCCGCCGCAGGGCCACTGTCAGGAGGGCGTCAAGGACCGGGCCCGGGACGTACGTCCTGCGTCAAGGACGGGTGCGGTCGGTGTGCGGAGGGTCTCCACTGGAGGTGTCCGGCCGTACGGGCCGCCGCTGGAAGGGACCTGCCATGACCACTGTCACCGCCGTCATCGACGTCGACGAGCCGCTGGAGCGGACGGTCCGCCCGGTGCCCGTCGCCTGGCGCCGGGACCGCCCCGAGCCGCCGGAACCGGCCCCGGCGGCCGACCGGGAACGCACCCGTCCGGCGCACTGCCGGTTCGCGATGCACTACGAGGACTGACGCCCGGACCGACACCCGCCGGAGCACCCCGCCGCCCACGCGCCCGCCCACAGGAGTAGCCGCCATGACCCAGCTCGTCGCCCGGCCCGTCACCGCCTCCGCCTCCGTCACCACCTCCGCCGATGCGCTCGGCGGCCCCTGGCCGGCCTCGGCGCGGCCCGGCCGGGGAGGCGAGGTGCTGGTCGGCGGCGTGGGACTGGCGGAGGCCGCCGAGCGGTTCGGCACCCCGCTGTACGTGCTGGACGAGGCCGAGGTCCGGGGCCGGGCCCGGGCCTACCGGCGGGCGCTGCCGCACGCCGAGGTGCTGTACGCGGCCAAGGCCTTCCTGTGCAGCGCGATGGCCGACTGGGTGGAGCAGGAGGGGCTGGGACTCGACGTCTGCTCGTCGGGTGAGCTCTGGCTGGCCGTCTCGGCCGGCTTCCCGGCGCAGCGGATCCTGCTGCACGGCAACGCCAAGTCCCCGGAGGAGCTGCGGCTGGCGCGGCGGCTGCGGGTCGGGCGGATCGTGATCGACGGCCCGGCGGAGATCGCCCGGCTGGCCGCGCTGGTGGCGGCCGACACGCCGCAGAAGGTGCTGGTCCGGGTGGTTCCCGGGATCGCCGCCGGGCACCACGCGGCGGTGCGCACCGGGGTCGGCGGGCAGAAGTTCGGTTTCCCGATCGAGGGCGGTGACGCGGCGGACGCCGTCGCCCGGGTGCTCGACCAGCCGGGCCTCGAACTGGCGGGCCTGCACTGCCACCTGGGCTCGCAGATCACCTCGGTCGAGCCGTACCTGCTCGCGGTGGACGCGCTGGTGCGGCTGCTCGCCGAGGTGCGGGAGCGGCACGGCGTGGAGCTGCCGGAGCTGGACCTCGGCGGCGGCCACGGCATCCGCTACCTGGCGGGGGACGAGGCGCTGGACCTCGCCGAGTTCGCGGTGCGGGTGACCGACCGGCTGGCGGTGCGCTGCGCGGAGGCCGGGCTGGAGGTGCCCCGGCTGATCGTCGAACCCGGTCGCGCCGTGGCCGGTCCGGCCGCGGTGGCCGTGTACCGGGTGCTGTCCGTCAAGCAATCGGCCGACGGCCGCTGCTTCGTCGCGGTGGACGGCGGCATGAGCGACAACCCGCGCCCGGCGCTGTACGGATCGCCGTACGCGGTGCGGCTGGTCGGCCGCCGTTCGGAGGCGGCGGAGGCGAGGGTGGACGTGGTGGGCCGTCACTGCGAGGCCGGGGACGTGCTGGTGCGGGACGCGGCACTGCCCGCCGACCTGCGCCCGGGCGACCTGCTGGCGATGCCGGCGGCCGGTGCGTACCAGCTGTCGATGGCGTCCGGCTACAACCTGGTCGGCCGCCCGGCCGTGGTGGCGGTGAAGGACGGCCGGGCGCGGCTGCTGATCCGGCGGGAGACGGTCGAGGACTTCCGCCTGCGCGAGGTCGGGCGCTGAGGGCGGTCGGCGGTGGCGCGGGGACGTCGGCCCGGCCGACTTCCCGCGCGGAAAAACCAGGTGGGAGGCCCTGACCGCCGTTGATAGGGTCCCGCCCCGTGACGAACTGGCGCGAGATCCATGAGAACGACTGTGCACTCCCCCCGGGGCGCGGGCTGGACGACCTGACCGCGGAGCTGGCGGAGGCTCTGGGGAGCCCGGACCCCGAGATCAGGGACGGTTACCCGTACGCGGTGCTGGACGCCTGGATACGGAGCGGGGTGATCGACGGCGAGCGGTGTCTGGCGCTCGGTGACCTGATGGCGGAGCGCTTCACCGATCCGCGGATCGAGGCGCGGACCTTCGCCCCGCTCGTCCTGAGGATGATCGTGAACCGGGGCGGTGCCAGGCCCGGGTGGCTCGACGCGTTCGCCGCCTGGTACCGCGCGGAGGCCGACCTGCGGGGCCGTGACGACACGCTCGGCTGGCTGCACGCGGTGGCGCACGGCGCGGACCTGCTGGGGGCCTTCGGCCTGCGGCCCGAGGTCGATCCCGGACCGCTGCTCGTGCTCGCCGCCGAGCGCCTGCTCGCCCCGACGGGGTACCTGTTCGCGGAGCGGGAGGACGACCGGCTCGCCAAGGCCGTGGCCCTCGTCCTCACCCGCCCCGACCTGACGCCGGAGCGGTCGACCGCCTGGCTGGCACCGATCGCCGAGGCCCTCGCCCCGTACGAGTACGGGCCGATGCCGGTCTGGGCCTCCAACACCGTCCGCACCCTGCGGGCCCTGTACCTGCTGGCGGACCTCGGGGTCTGCGCGGAGCGCGGCGGCCGCCCCGTCCGGCTCGCCCACGGCGAGGTGGTGAAGGCCGGGGTGGCCGAGGTGCTGCGCCTGCCGCTCCGATAGGCCGGGGACGGGATCCCCACCCGGTCCAAGGGCGCCGAACGTTCCCCAATGTGACTGAACAGGACCGCTTCTGTCGGTTTGTCATCCCTGACGCATGAGGTAATTGATGCGAACTCGACCATTTGTGGCGGGCCGCTGTTAGGCTGCGCGACTGAATACGAACTCTCCACGATGTAAAAGGACTTGGAAGAGAGGGTGAAGGATCGCTCCTTCGCCGCCGCCGCCGACACCCGAGGAGCCACGTGAGACCCGAAGACGTCCCCCTGTTGTTCCAGGAGTTGGCCCGCGAGTTCGCGGACGTGACCGACATGTCGGTGGCGGCGACCGGTTCCCTCGCCCGCGGCGACCACCGCACCGGGCCGAGCGGAGACGTCGTCTCCAACCTCGACCTGGTCCACGTCGTGGCCGAGGACGCGGACGTGCCGGAAGTCCGCGACGTGGTGGGGCGGAGGATGCGGCGGATCTCCGACACCTTCCGGATCGAGACGACGTCCGTCATCGCCAGGCTCCCGGCGTTCCGGCTGGCCGGCCACGCCCACTACCGGATCAGCATGAGGCCCGAGTGGTTCTGCGACGGCCTCGCACTCGGCCCGGAGGGTTTCGACCTGCCGGGCCGCGACGACGGCGACCCGCACGGGGCACTGGCCTGGATGATGCAGCCCGTCCCCTACTACCTGGCGAAGGCGACGGCCCTGGACCCGACGACCAACCTCGCCAAGGCCCGCAGGGCCGCGACGCGGCTGGCCGACCGGTTCGATCTCAAGGAGGTACGCGACGGCCTCGACGACCTCCCGCACGCCCTGCGCGCCCTGATCGCCGAGCGCCGCATCACCCCGCTCGAATCCACCGCGCGCTACCTCGCCACCCCCACCCACCCCGCCGTCGCGCAGCTCGTCCGCGACGCGGTCTTCGTCGAGAGCATGGGCCTGTCGTCCGCCGACTCGATGGTCGTCCTGCTGCCGTCCGCCCCGAACTGACCACCACCGGAGAGCACCCCATGTCCACCCGGCAGCACGTGGAGATCCTGCCCCCGCACCCCTTGCGGGCCGGCTACGACAGGTCCTTGGAGCGCGGGTCGATAGCCGACGACTTCCAACGGCGCCTGGAGCCCGCCAACTTCAACCCGGGCTACCTCGGCGCCCTGACCGAGCGGGTCGAACTGGCCCTGGGCCGGGACCCGGCGGACGAGACCATGCGCTGGCGCCTGGCGTTCCTGCTGCTCCAGAACAACGCCACCGCGGCCGCCGTCGAACGGGCCGAGGACCTGCTCGCCGGAGCCGTCCTCCCGCAGAGCCGGCGCCTCGCCCACCTGGTGGCGGGGATCCGGAGCCGGGCCGGCCTGCCGCGCACCGGACGTGGCGTCCGGCGGGTCAACTGGTCGATCAACAACCGCTGTCCGATGTCCTGCCAGGGCTGCTACAACCCGTTCGCCGCGGAGCAGATCGACCTGGCCCAGGCGGACCGGATCATCGCGAAGCTGGCCGCGCACGGGACCACCGACCTGGTACTGGCGGGCGGCGACCCGCTGCTGTGGCCGCCGATCTTCGACGTGGTCGACCACGCGATCGCCGCCGGCCTCAAGGTCGGCCTCGACACCACCGGCTACACGCTCACCGCCGAGAAGCTCGACCGCCTCCGCGGCCTGTCCTCGCTGCGGCTGCCGCTGGACGCCGTCACCGCGGACGCGCAGCGGGCGTTCCGCCGCAGCCCGGACGCCGACCTCCTCCGGGCGCTGCTGGAGTCCCTCGCCCTGTGCGACGCCGAGGGCTTCGACCGGGTGCGGGTGCACACCGTGGCGAGTGCCGAGAACCTCCACCAACTGCCGGAGCTCGCCGCCGAGATCATGTCCCACCCTTCGGTCGCCCAGTGGGTGATCTTCCAGTGGTGGGGCCGGCGGGCGTCGCCGGCCACGGTCCGCAGGCTCGGGGTGGCGGTCGAGGACGTCCGCGCGGTCGTGGACGGGATCCGGCGCGACCACCCCGGCCGGGAGATCCACCTCGCGGAGAGCAGCGAGCGGGAGCTGCTGAACTGGATGATCCAGTCGAGCGGGCAGGTCGTCACCTTCGGGTCGGGCGCGGAGGAGGAGTTCATCCTGGGCAACCTCCTGACCGACGAGGTCGAGGAGATCCTGACCCACCCGATCCTGGACTTCGAGGCCATGTCCCGCGGGATCCCGGTCACCCCGGGAACCGCGTTCGGCCCCTCGGGCGCCGTGCGGGGCTGACGGGCCCGGCCGATGCCGCCTCCGGCACCCCGTTCCGGCGTCCGCTCCGACGCCTCGGCGACGTCCTCTCCGATAACAGAACGGTTGCGGAGCCCGCCCTTCCCCTCTTCAGGTCTTGACGGCACGGGGAGGGCGGGCGTTTGCTGTGTCCGCTCGTTCGAACCTGTTTGGTTCTGGTCTGTTTTGTGTGTTTGAACGTTCAAAACAACCCGAGCGACCCCCGCCGCACCTGTCACACCCCTCCAAATCCCCTACGCACCACAGCCTTCCGGCGCCACCCCACCGAGAGGAATGCAATGTCACACCTTTCTCGTCGCGACCTTCTCCGCGCCTCCGGAGCCGGCCTGCTGGCCGTCGCCGCCGGCGGCACCCTCGCGGCCTGCGGCGGCGGCTCCGGCTCGGGAGGCGCCGCCGGCGGGGACGCCGACACCGGCACGATCACCGTCTGGTCCTGGGCCACCGCGGCCGAGGCCCTGCGCGGCATCGTCCCGGCCTTCGAGAAGGACAACCCGGGGATCAAGGTCGACGTCCAGGACATCGGCGAGCCCGCCATCTGGGACAAGATCACCGTCGGTCTGGCGGCCGGCGGCCAGGGCCTCGGCGATGTCCTCCACATCGGCTGTGACTACCTGCCCGGCTACCAGGAGAAGTTCCCCGGCGGCCTGGCCGACCTCTCCGCGCTCGGCGCCGACGCCCACAAGGACAAGTTCGCCAAGGGCCTGTGGCCGGTCGTCACCGGCAAGGACGGCCACGCCTACGCGCTGCCCTGGGAGGTCAACGCGCTGGGCTTCTTCTACCGCAAGGACTACTTCGACAAGGCGGGCATCGACCCCGAGACCTTCGCCACCTGGGACGACCTGCTCGCCGTCGCCGACCGCTTCAAGGCCGCCAACCCCGGCATCGCGCTGATCGGCGTCAACCGGGCCGCCAACCCCACCCCCGACCTGGACTTCCTCCAGGGTCTGATGCAGCTCCAGGGCGCCTTCTACTTCGACCTCCAGGGCAAGATCACCGTCGCCTCGGAGCCGGCCGTGCGCGCCCTGACCATCATCAAGCGGCTGGACGAGGCCGGGCTGATCGGTGACACCCCCGGCGTCCAGAGCTGGCCGCCGGTGATGAAGAGCGGCAAGCTCGCGGTGGCCGCGATGCCCACCTGGGTCGCGCACTACCTGGAGAAGAAGTTCCCCGACCAGAGCGGCAACTGGCGCCTCACCAAGCCCCCGGCGGTCACCCCAGGCGGCAAGCGCACCGCGCTGGTCAACTCCACCCACCTGGCCGTCGCCGCCTCCAGCCCGCGCCGCCGCGCCGCCTGGAAGTTCGTCGAGTACGCGCTCACCCGCACGGCCTCGGTCAACACGATGTTCAACGCGGGCGGTGTCTTCCCGGCCCTCACCGAGGCCTACGCCGACCCGATGTACGCCGCGCCCAGCGCCTTCTACGGCGGCCAGGCGGTGCTCAAGACCTTCACCGACCTCGCCACCGACGGCGGCGACCCCACCAACTACTCCGGCGACTACGCCCGCGCCCTCAAGCTCGTCAGCGACGCCCAGACCAAGGTCCTCCTCAAGGGCGCCGACCCGGCCGCCGTCCTCCAGGACGCCGCCAAGCAGCTCGCCCAGCAGACGGGGCGCGGTATCGCATGAGCGCCGCCAGCCCGACCTCCGCCGCCCTCGCCGGGAAGGCCGCGCGGAGCCGCCGGCGGCGCACCGCCCTGCCGTACCTGCTGCTCGCCCCGGCCCTGCTCACCTTCGGCGTGTTCAAGGCCTACCCGATCATCGAATCGCTGTGGCTCTCCTTCACCACCGGCGCCGGCACCGCCACCCGCAACGCCGGCATCGCCAACTACCGTCGGCTGCTGGACGATCCGCTGTTCTGGACGGCCCTGCGCAACACCGGCGAGATTCTCGTCGTCCAGGTCCCGCTGATGCTCGGGCTGGCCCTGCTGATGGCCGTCGGCATCAACTCCGCGGTGGTGCGCTGGCGCACGGTGTGGCGGCTCGGCGTCTTCATGCCCTCGGTCACCGGCCTGGTCGCCACCGGCGTGATGTTCGCCTACCTGCTCAAGTCCGACGACGGCGCCGTCAACTGGGTGCTGAACGCCGTCGGCCTGCCCTCCGTCGACTGGCTGGGCCAGCCGGTCTGGGCCCGGATGGCCGTCGTGGTGGTGCTCACCTGGCACTACACCGGCTACAACGCCGTCATCTACCTCGCCGGACTCCAGTCCATCCCGAAGGAGTTGTACGAGGCCGCGATGGTCGACGGCGCCGGCCCGATCCGCCGCTTCACCTCGATCACCGTCCCCGCGCTGCGTCCGGTGCTGCTGTTCACGGTCGTGCTCTCGACCATCGGCACGCTCCAGCTCTTCGACGAGCCGTACGTGCTGACCGGCGGCGGGCCGGACAACGCCACCCTGACCGTCTCCATGTACCTGTACCAGAACGGCTTCCGGTACTTCGACTTCGGCTACGCCTCCGCCATCGCCTACGCGCTCACCCTGATCGTGTCGGTGCTCGGCGCCCTCCAGATGCGCCTGATGGGAGAGCGCGACAAGTGACCTCCAAGACCACCACCCCCCAGACCACGACGCCCGGCAGTACGACGCCCGAGGGCGCGACACCCCGGAGCGCGACACCCGGGAGCACGACCCCCAGGAGGGCGAACCCCCTCAAGAAGCTGCGCGGCTGGCCGCTCACCTTCTTCCTGGCCGGCATCACCGGGCTGTCGATCGCCCCCTTCTACTGGCTGGTGGTCTCCGCCACCCGCAAGGACACCGAGGTCTTCGACTGGCCGCCCAAGCTGCTGCCCGGCGGGAGCCTCGGCGAGAACCTGAGCCACCTGCAGCAGAAGATCGGCCTGCTCCGGGTGATCGGGAACTCCGTGCTGGTGGCGGGGGTCCAGACGCTGGGCGCCCTCGTCGTGGCGCTGCTCGCGGGCTACGCCTTCGCCAAGTTCCGCTTCCGCGGCCGCACCCTGCTGTTCGCACTGCTGCTGTCCACCCTCGTGGTGCCCGAACAGGTCACGCTGGTACCGCTGTTCAAGATGATGACGAACTTCGGCCTGCTGGACACCTACCAGGCGCTGATCCTGCCCGGCCTGTGCGTGCCGTTCGCCATCTTCCTGATGCGGCAGTCGCTGAGCAGCCTGCCGGACGAACTCCTGGACGCCGCCCGGGTCGACGGCGCGGGCGAGATCCGGGTGCTGTTCAGCGTGGTGGTGCCGGTCATGAGGCCGGTGCTGGCGGCGCTGTCGATCTTCCTCTTCCTGGGGTCCTGGAACCAGTTCGTCTGGCCGCTGATCGCCCTGCGCAGCCCCGAGATGCACACCCTGCCGGTCGCCCTGGCGACGCTGCACGGCAACAAGTCCAACACCGACTACGGCGCGATCCTCTCCGGCACCGCGCTGTCCACCCTGCCGATGATGGTCCTCTTCCTGGTCCTCCAGCGGCAGTTCATCTCCGGCCTGCTGGCCGGCGCCACGAAGGGCTGACCATGACCGAGAGCACGATCGGGAGCACGGCCGGGAGCACGGCCGGGAGCACGGGCGGGACGACGGCCGGCACCGAGGACGTCTGGGAGCCGCACGCCCCCACCGCCGCCGGCGGCCTGCGCCGGCTGTACGTCGACGGGCTGGACCTGCGGGTGAGCGGCACCGGCACGGCCCGGGGCATCGCCGACGGGGTGGTGGAGGTGACCGCCGAGGGCGCGGGCGAGGTGCGGATCGAGTGGCGCGTGCCCTGCGTGGACGCCACCGCCCTGTGGACCCCCGAGCCGCGCGGCACCGGCTGGCTGCCCGCCGCCTGGAGTGCCCCGCGCCGCACCTCGCTGGCCAACGGCGCGCCGATCGCCGCGCTGGTCGGTACCGGCGACGTCGCCCTGTGCGCCTTCGCCGCCGGGCGTCCGGACGTGCTGGCCGGGGCCGGCGTGGTCGAGGAGACCGGCGAGTTCCGGTTCTGGGCCCAGGCCACCGACCGGCTCACCGTCCGGATCGACACCTCCCGCCGGCACTTCGGGCGCGCCCTGGCCGACCTCGCCGCCTGGTGGGGCGAGGGCCGCACGGCCGACATCCCGGAGGCCGCCCGCCGCCCCGCGTACTCCACCTGGTACTCGATGCACCAGGACATCACCCCCAAGGGCGTCGAGACCCAGGCCGCGCTCGGCAAGGAGCTGGGCCTGGACGTGATCATCGTGGACGACGGCTGGATGACCGCCGACCGCACCCGCGGCTACGGCCACTGCGGCGACTGGGAGCCGGTCTCGCTGCCCGACACCGCCGCCCACGTGCGGCGGGTGCACGACCTCGGTGTGCGCTACATGCTCTGGTACGCGCTGCCGTTCATCGGCAAGGACAGCGCCGCGTACCGGGAGATCGGCCACCTCGCGCTGGCCGACGCCGCCCACATGGGCGCGATCGTCGCCGACCCGCGCCACCCCGAGGTCCGGGCCTTCCTCACCGACCGGCTCGCCCGGGCCGTCGAGGAGTGGGGCATGGACGGCCTCAAGGTGGACTTCGTCGACTGGTTCGCCCGTGCCGACGCCCCGCCGGCCCGCCCCGGCGCGGACTGCGAGTCCGTCGACGAGGGCGTGGAGCGGCTGCTCGCCGGGATCCGCGGGCGGATCACCGCCGCCGATCCGGAGGCGATGATCGAGCACCGCCAGCCGTACGTCAGCCCCGGCCTGTGGCCGTACGCGACCATGATCCGCGCCACCGACTGCCCGCTCAGCCCGCAGGAGAACCGGCAGCGGACCGTCGACGTGCGGCTCGCGGCCGGGCCGGTCCCCGTCCACGCCGACATGCTGATGTGGCACCAGGGCGAGCCGCCGGAGCAGGTCGCCTGCCACCTGATCAACGTGCTGTTCTCGGTGCCGCAGGTCTCCGTCGACCTCGCCGCGCAGAGCGAGGGCCAGCGCGAGGCCATCGCCTTCTGGCTCGGCGTCTTCCGCGAGCACACCGCCACCCTCCAGCTCGGCGAACTGCTCCCGGCCCGCCCGGACCTCGGCTACCCGATGGTCACCGCGCGCGGCGCCGACACCGTCGCGGTGGCCCGCTACGCCGCGCTGCCGGTGGACGTCTCCGGTGAGGACTGGCACACCCTGCTGGTCGCCAACGCCGACGCCGACCCGGACGTCCGGCTCACCGGCGGCCGCGGGCAGGTGGCGGTGACGGTGCAGGACGCCCGGGGGCGTATCGTCCGGCAGGGCGAGGTCGAGCTGGACCGGGCGGCCGCGATCGTGGTGCCGCGCGGCGGACTGCTGACCCTGCGCCGGGCCTGACTCCGCGCCGGGCCCGACTCCGCGCCGGGCCCGACCCGCTCGGGGCGGCGGACCGGTGCCGGCCCCCGTCGTCCCGAGCCCCGACCACCCCTGGAGGACCGCATGCCCGAGGGACCGCACCGCCCGCGCCGTGGCGCCGCCACGATCGAGGAGGTCGCCCGGGCGGCCGGGGTCTCCCGGCAGACCGTCTCCAACACGCTGAACGCGCCGCAGCGGGTCCGCCCGGAGACCCTGGAGCGGGTGAACGCGGCGATCCGCGAACTCGGCTACCAGCCCGACCAGTCGGCCCGCTCGCTGCGCAGCGGCGCCCGCCGCACCATCGGCTACCTCGCCCCGGTGGACGACCCGCTCGACCCGAACCCGCTGATGGCCGGCTTCCTGGAGGCCCTGGTCGACGCGGCCGGGGCGGCCGGGCAGCGAGTGCTGCTGTTCCGGCCGGGGCAGGGCACGGCCGACCCGGCGGCGTCGATCGACGAGCTGGTGGCGGCCCGTCAGGTGGACGGACTGGTGCTGGCCGACGTGCTGCACGAGGACGTCCGGATCGCCCATGCGGCCCGGCTCGGCGTCCCGTTCGTCAGCTTCGGACGGACCGGGCCCGGGCAGCCGCAGCACTGGGTGGACATCGGCAACGAGGCGGCGATGGCCGAGGTGGTGCGGCACCTCGCGGCGCTCGGCCACCGCCGGATCGGCTACCTCGGGGCCGCCGAGGAGCTGCCCTGGATGGCGGCGCGGCGGGCCGGGTTCCTGGCCGAGGCCGACCGGCTCGGCCTGTCCGCGGTGGCGACGGACGCGGCGGGGGCGGGGGCGGGGGCCGGTGACGGGGCCGGGGGAGCGGCCGGGGGCTCCGTGACGGCCTCCGTACGGGCGCTGCTGCGCGGGCCCGACCGGCCGACCGCCGTCGCGGCCGGCAGCGACCTGCTGGCACTGGACGTGTACGAGGCGGTCCGGGCGGAGGGGCTGGTGATCGGGCCCGGCGGGGTGGCGGTCACCGGGTTCCACGACACGCCGCTCTGCCGGCACCTCCATCCCGGGTTGACCTCGGTCCGGCTGCCGCTGCGGGCGATCGCCACGGCGCTGGTCGGCCGGCTGCTGGACCAGGTGCGCGGGCGGGCGGCGCCGGGCGAGGGGCTGGAGCTGCCCACCGAGCTGGTGGTGCGGGGGAGTTCGGGCCGCTCCGGCGGGGCGGAGCGATCCGGCTGGTCGGGCTGGTTCGGCGAGCCAGGGCGGTCGGGGCGGTCGGGTGAGCCGGGCCGGTCGGGCCGGCCGGGCTAGCCGGGCCGGTTCGTGCGGTCCGCCGTCGCCGCCACGATCAGCTCGCCGACCATGCCCGCGGCGGCCGCCCGCTGCTCGGCGGGCAGGGCGTCGTCGGTGACCAGGACGTCCAGCTGGTCCAGGTCGGCGAAGGTGGCCAGGCCGACCGCGTTCCACTTGGTGTGGTCCGCGACCACGACCACCCGGCGGGCCGACCGGAGGAAGGCGCGGTTGGTCTCCGCCTCGGCGAGGTTCGGGGTGGTCAGCCCGGCCTCGGGGGAGAGCCCGTGGCAGCCCAGGATCAGCAGGTTGACGTGCAGGGAGCGGATCGCCCGGTCGGCCACCGGTCCGACCAGCGCGTCCGAGGGGGTCCGCACGCCGCCGGTGCGGATCACCGTGGCGGTGGCCGGCGTGCCGTCCTCGGCGGGCTGTTCCAGCAGCTCGGCGATCCGCAGCGAGTTGGTCACCACGGTCAGGCCCTCGACCGCGCGCAGGTGCCGGGCGACCGCGAAGGTGGTCGTCCCGCCGGCCAGCGCGACCGCCGAACCCGGCGGGACGAGCGCGGCGGCGGCCCGGGCGATCGCCTCCTTGGCGGGCAGCTCCCAGTGCGCCTTGGTCTCGAAGCCGGGCTCGCCGGTGGCCGGCGCGTCGACCCGGACGGCGCCGCCGTGCACTTTGTGGACCAGGCCCCGGCGCGCCAGCGCGTCCAGGTCGCGCCGGACCGTCATGTCGGAGACCCCGAGGTCGCGGACCAGCTCGGTGACCCGGACCCCGCCGCGCTCGCGGATCTGCTCCAGGATCAGCACGCGGCGCTGTCCGGCGAGCGGTTGGGCGCTGTCAGCCATCGGGAGGCCTCCTTCGAGCACTTCGGTCGCATGCCCATGGTGAATAATGTTTGAGATTGTAGCTTTCTGTTGATTTACCCATGTCCAATGGCTTCACTCGGAGGAAGAAGGGCCATGCCCGGTACGTCCCTGACCCAGCCCACCGTCAGGACAGTGACCACCCTCGCGGACGGTCGGCAGCTGATCTACTACGACGGCGGCACCGCCGCCCCCCGGACCGCGGTGGACGAACGGCCGCTCGACCCGCAGGCCCCCGGTTCCGAGGTCCGACTGGACCCGGCCACCGGCGACTGGGTCACCATCGCGGCCCACCGCCAGGCGCGCACCTACCGGCCGCCGGCCGAGGAGTGCCCGCTCTGCCCGTCCCGGGACGGGCGGCTCAGCGAGATCCCGGCCGAGGACTACCAGGTGGCCGTCTTCGAGAACCGCTTCCCCTCGCTGGCCGGCCCGCCCGCGGAGCCCGTCCGGGCGGCCGGGGGCCTGTGGACCAGCGGCCCCGGCGCGGGACGCTGCGAGGTGGTCTGCTTCACCGCCGACCACGAGGCCTCCTTCGCCGACCTCACCCCCGAGCGCGCCCGGCTGGTCCTGGACGCCTGGACCGACCGCACCGCCGAACTCTCCGCCCTGCCCGGCGTGCGGCAGGTCTACTGCTTCGAGAACCGGGGCGCCGAGATCGGCGTCACCCTCGCCCACCCGCACGGCCAGGTCTACGCCCTGCCCTTCACCGCCCCGCGCACCGCCCGGATGGCCACCCGTGCCGCCGAACACCGCGCCGCCACCGGCCGCAACCTCTTCGAGGACCTGCTCGCCGCCGAACGCGCCCACGGCGACCGCATCGTGCTCGCCGGGACGCACTGGACGGCCTTCGTCCCCTTCGCCGCCCGCTGGCCGTACGAGGTCCATGTCTACCCGCACCGCCGGGTGCCCGACCTGACCGCGCTGGACGCCGAACAGCGGGACGAATTCCCCGTCCTCTACCTGGAGTTGCTGCGCCGCTTCGACCGGCTCTTCGGTACCGGCCGGACCCCGTACATCTCCGCCTGGCACCAGGCCCCGGCCGGACAGCGGGACGAACTCGCCCTGCACCTGGAGCTGTTCACCATCCGACGCACCGCCGACAAGCTCAAGTACCTGGCCGGGGTGGAATCCGGCATGGACGCCTTCGTCAACGACGTCACCCCCGAGGACGCGGCCCGCCGGCTGCGGGAGGTCGCCGCATGAACACCTTCGAGCAGCTGTACGGCCGCCCCTCCGAGGGGGAGTGGGCCGCCCCCGGCCGGGTCAACCTGATCGGCGAACACACCGACTACAACCTCGGGTTCGTCCTCCCCGTCGCCCTGCCGCGGACCGTCCGCGCCCAGGCCGCCCGGCGGGAGGACGGGCTGCTGCGGCTCTGGTCCGCCCAGGGCGGTGACCTGGTGACGCTGAAGGTGGACGACCTCGCCCCCGGCTCGGTGCCCGGCTGGGCCGGCTACCCGGCCGGAGTGGTGTGGGCGCTGCGCGAGGCCGGGCACCGGGTCGGCGGGGCCGACCTCCGGCTGGACAGCGACGTGCCCGGCGGCGCCGGGCTCTCCTCCTCGGCCGCCCTGGAGTGCGTCGTCGCCGCCGTCTGCAACGACCTGTACGGGCTGGGCCTGGCGGGCCCGGAGCTGGCGGTGCTGGCGCAGCGGGCCGAGAACGCCTTCGTCGGCGTGCCCTGCGGAATCATGGACCAGATGGCCTCGATGTGCTGCCGCCCCGGGGCCGCCCTGTTCCTCGACAGCCGAGATCTGACGATGCGTCAAGTGCCCGTCGACCTCGCGGGCGCGGGCCTCGCCCTGCTCGTCCTGGACACCCGGGTCAAGCACGACCTCGGCGACGGCGCCTACGCCGCGCTGCGGGCCGGCTGCGAACGCGCCGCCGTCCTGCTCGGGCTGCCCGCGCTCCGCTCGCTCCAGCCGGCCGGACTGGCCGACGCGCTCGCCCGGCTCCCCGAGGACCTGGTTCCCCTGGTGCGCCACGTGGTCACCGAGAACGCCCGGGTGGAGGCCGCCGTCGCCCGTCTGGACGCCGGCGACCTCGCCGCGCTCGGCCCGATCCTCACCGCCGGGCACACCTCGCTGCGCGACGACTACCGGGTCTCCTGCCCGGAGACCGACCTCGCCGTCGACGCGGCCCTGGCCGCCGGCGCCCACGGCGCGCGGATGACCGGCGGCGGCTTCGGCGGCTCGGTCATCGCCCTGGTGGACGCGGACACCGCCGAGCGCGTCGCCGCCGAGGTCACCGCCGCTTTCCGCGAAGCCGGGTACGCCGAGCCGCGCACCCTCACCGCCGTCCCGGCGGAGGGGGCGCGCCGGCTCCGCTGAACCGCTCCGCCGGGCGGGGGCTTGAGGACAGGCCCTACGCCCGGTGGGCGGCCGGGCGCTCCGGGAAGGCCTCCGCGAGCGCCCGGGTGACCGCCTCGACCCCGGCGCGCAGCCCGTACACCGGAGTGGCCGGCTGCTGGCGCCAGGACTCGTCGATCCCGCCCGCGTCCACGGTGTCGAAGCCCAACGCGTCGACCAGCTCGCGCACCACCCGCTTGGCCGCCTCGTCGTCCGACGCGACCGGCACGGCGAGCCGCTCCGGGTCCCCGGCCGGTCGCGGGCGCTCCAGCAGGTCCTGGGCGTAGGTGCCGTTGAACACCTTCACCACCCGGTGCCCGAGGTGCTGCTCCGTCCACCGGCTCTCGGTGAGCCCGCCGTCCTCGATCGCGTCGATCCGGCCGTCGCGCTCCTTCGGGTAGTAGTTGCCGGTGTCGATCACCGCGACGCCCTCGGCGGCGCCGTCCAGCAGCCCGGCGGGCAGGTCCGGCACGCTCTTCAGCGGCACCGTCACCACCACGACCTGCGCGCCCCGGGCGGCCTCGGAGACCGTCACCGCCGTCGCGCCGGTCTCCTCGACCAGTGCCTTGAGCGTCTCCGGGCCACGGGAGTTGGCCACCGATACCTCGTGCCCCAGCGACGTCAGCCGTCGCGTCAGGTTGCCGCCGATGTTGCCCGCGCCGATGATGCCGATCTTCATGGGAAGTCCCTCTTCGCGAGTGCCGTATTGGACCGTCGCCCTGGCCCAACCATCCGGTGATCGCGCCGATTCCCGGTTTGCAGGGTGGTTTTCCGGGACCCACGGTCGAGGCGGGCCTGGTGCCGGCCCGGCACCGGTCGCGAAGGTGAACGGCATGAGCCACACTTCCTCCGACGCCACCGTTCTTTCCGACGCCACCGTCCCCGGCGATGCCGCCGTCCCCTCCGCCGTCACCGCCCCCTCCGCCGTCACCGTCCCCGGCGACGCCACGGTCCTCGTCACCGGCGGCACCAGCGGCATGGGCCTCGCCACCGCCCGTCACCTCCTCGCCACCGGCGCCCGGGTCGTCGTCACCGGCCGTGACGACGCGCGGCTCGCCCGCGCCGCGGCACGCCTCGACGCCGGCGACCGGCTGCTCACCGTCCGCGCCGACGCCTCCGTGGCGGCCGACCTCGCCCGGCTGGCCGACACCGTGCGGGAGCGGTACGGCCGGCTCGACGGGGTCTTCGCCAACGCCGGCGTGGCCGGCTTCCAGCCGGTGGACGAGGTGACGGAGGCCGAGTTCGACCGGATCGTCGCCGTCAACCTCAAGGGCGTGTTCCTCACCGTCCAGCACGCCCTGCCACTGCTGGACGCCGCCGGCGGCGGATCCGTCGTCCTCAACGCCTCCTGGACCCCGCACCGCGGCCTGCCCGGCGCCGCCGTCTACGCCGCCACCAAGGCCGCCGTCCTCAGCCTCGCCCGCACCCTCGGCAGCGAACTGGCCGGCCGCGGCATCCGGGTCAACTCGGTCAGCCCCGGCTACATCGTCACCGAGATGTTCCACGCGGCCCTCCCGGACCCGGCCGACCACGAGCCGGTCCGCGGCCACGTCCCGCTCGGCCGGCTGGGCACCGCCGAGGACGTCGCGCAGACGGTCGCCTTCCTGCTCTCCGACCGCTCCTCGTACATCACCGGGCAGGACATCGTGATCGACGGCGGGCTCGTCCCGGCCTTCCCGTCCCTGACCGGCTGACCGGCTGACCGCCCCGGCCCCGCCGTGCCTGGTCCTGACAGGGCCAGGCA
>NZ_JBSHBN010000129.1:0-26281 GCF_053612025.1 Kitasatospora sp. NPDC054768 | reverse complement strand
CCACCACCCCGCCGGGAACGGACGCCTCCGCCGTCGCAACCACCGCCTCCGCCGCCACCACCCCGCCGGGAACGGACGCCTCCGCCGTCGCAACCACCGCCTCCGCCGCCACCACCCCGCCGGGAACGGACGCCTCCGCCGTCGCAACCCCCCCGCAGGCCCCTCCACCGCCGGCATCCGCCGCCCCGCTGACACAAACCACCCACCCCGCGGGCGTCGGCCTGATCACCGCCGCAATCGCCGCAGCCCTCGCCGCCGCCATTGCCGCAGCCGCCGTCCTCCACCGGCGATCCAAGCGCCGTGGAGCATCCGAGGCCTCATCCTGACCGTCCGCGATACGCGGCCAAACCCGGCCCGACGAATGCGGGTGTTGTCGGAGCGCGCCGATCGGGCAATCGCTCGCGCCCGCGACGCCCGTCTGTCGGACGAGGACATCGAGGTCCTAGCCGAGGGCACCCGCGCCGAGCCCCCGCCCACCGCGCTCGCCTACTGCCACGGCGACTTCGGCCCGCGGAACTGGCTCGTGCGCCGCGACGGCGACCGGCTGGCGCTCGCCGGTCGAGGCTGGCCAGCAGATCATCCAGGTCGGAGGTGGTGAACCTCCACTGGAACGGCTGTGCCGTGGGTTCGCAGCGGCCAAAGACACGGGCGCGATGGACGTCGTAGGCGGCCAGGTAGGCCAGGGCGCCGCCGCGGTTGTAGTCGTGGTTGACGCGCATCGCCCGGGCCTGCCCGGGTGCCAGGGTCGGGCGGCAGCGGCAGCGCGCCTGGATGGAAGTCTTCTCGTCCGCGGAGAGCACGTACTCGTCCTGGCCCAGCGGGGCGCCGTCGAAGGTTCGGGCGTACAGATCCAGCACGCGTGCGGCCTTGGGCCGGAAGGCGGGGTCGCGTACGGAGATCCAGGACCGGTACTGCCAGGGCTTGAGCGTGTCCCGCTTGAGCCAGCGCCGCACGGTGGAAGTGGAGATCGACCCGGCGATGGACCGGGCAACCACCTCCCGGGCCAGCTCCGGGCACAACCAGCGTGCCAGCGGCGCGCCGGTCCTGGCGGTTAACTGGCAAGCCAGCGCCTTGACCTCGGCAACTTGCAGCGCGGTGAATGAGACCGGCCGGCCGGACCGCTTACGGTCGGCCAGGGCCGGCAGGCCGCCAGCCGCGAACCGGCCCCGCCAGGTACGCACCGTGTCCACGTGTAGCCGCGTCTGCGCGGCGATCCGGGCGTTGGAGCGCCCCCGGGCGGCCAGCAGAACGACGGTTGCTCGCTGCCGGGTCTGATGCGGGGTCTTGTGGCCGTAGGCCATCTTCTTCAGCCGGTGGCTCGGAGGCGGTCAGCATGACGGGCATGGCGGAGGCGAGGGGCATGGGAGGAAAGCGGCCGATCCTTCGGGGGCAGCGGGGAACGGGCCGACACCGGGCCGCACCTGTTCCTCCAATTTTGGTGGCATTTCCGCACGCTGGCCGTTGATGCCTGACCAACTGTGGGTGAAAACTGCTCGACCGCACGCGGTGGTCACAGTCGCCGGTCGACGACCGTGATCAGCGGGTCTCGAGGTTGTGGGTCATGCATTCGAGGACGCTGACGGCGGTGCGGTACTCCTCCGTGGTGATGCCGGTCATGGACAGTTCGCGGAAGGCGCTGATCTGGTCCTCGACGGCGACGAGGCGCTGGCGGCCGTTCGTGGTGAGCACCAGCCGGCCAGGTGCGGGGCGGGTGGCCCAGTCGTCGGCGAGAGCGGTGTCGATGGCGGCGGTCAGGGTGGAGAGGTCGGCGTTGGGTGCGAGGGCCGTGTGGACGTCGGTGTCGGCGGCGTCGGGGGTGTCGCGGATGACGCTGAGGACCTGCCAGGAGATTCGGGTGAGGCCGAACTCGTCGAGCATGCCGTTCATGTAGCGGGTGAGGGCCTTGTCGGTGCGGTTGAGCCAGTAGCCGATGGGCTTCATGGTGATGGTCCTTCAGTGAAGTCGGGTGGGCCGAGCAGGGCGCGGGAGCGGCGGACGTCAGCGCGCGGCGAACGCGGTGAACGCGGCGGCGTTCTCGGTCGCCCATTGCCGGAAGGTGCGCGCGGGCGTGCTGAGCAGGGTTTGGCTGGTGTCGGCGATGGGGGCGGGGCCGGCGGAGGCGGCAGCCCACAGGGCGAGCAGGGAGCTGGCCATCGGGGCCGGCATGAAACGGCCCATCTGCTGCTCGGCCTGCTCGTGAGTGATCGTCTCGACGCGGATGTCGCGGTCGAGGACGTCGGCCAGGACGGCGATCTGCTCGCGGAAGGTGAGGGACTGGCCGCCGGTGAGGGTGAGCGCGCGCCCGCGGAGGGCGGTGTCGGTCAGGGCTTCGACGGCGATGTCGGCGATGTCCTCGGGGTGGATGGGCGCGATGTGCGCGTCGGGGTAGGCGAGCTGGATCGGCAGGCCGTGCCCGATGAAGTAGGACCAGCCGAGGGCGTTGCTGGCGAAGGCGTCCGGGCGCAGGAAGGTGCAGGGCAGGTTGGCGATGGTGAGGGCGCGCTCGACGTGGAGACTGTGCGAGGCAAGTGGGTCGGTCTCGGCGTCGGGGGCCAGGACCGAGGAGGAGGACAGCAGGACGATGTGCTCGACGCCAGCGGCCTGTGCGGTCTCGACGAAGGCGTCGATGCCATCGGGCTGGGGATAGAGGAAGACCTGGCGCACGCCGTCGAGCGCGTCCGGGAGGGTCTCGGACCGGCTGAGGTCGACTTCGGCGACGTCGACGCCGCTCGGGACGGCCAGCTCGGCGGGCTTGGCGCTGGCGGCGCGGACGGGCAGGCCGGCGGCGTGCAGGCGGTTGATGACGGCCTGGCCGACCTTGCCGCGGGCGCCGGTGATGAGGATGGTCATGGAGACTCTCAGAGAGTTCGAAGCATGCTCGTGACATATGCATGATTGCATGCACATAATTTCCCGTCAACACATGCCTTCGGCTGCTCACGGACATTACGATGGGTGCATGACGACGAACGAACCGCAGATGGCCGAGGAGCTGCTGAACGCCGTGGGCCCCGCGTTCTCCAAACTGCGCCGCACCTCGCTGCTGGAGGTCGAGAACCCCATCTCGGCCAAGGACCTGAGCCGCACCCTGGTCCTGAACATCGTCCTGGAGCACACCCGGGACTCCGACAAGGAGATCACCGTCGGAGCCGTGGCCGAACTCCTCGGCGTCGACCCCTCGGTCGCCAGCCGGATGGTCGCCGACAACATCAAGGCCGGCTACCTGATCCGTGCCGCCTCCCAGCAGGACGGCCGCCGCACCGTCCTCCTGCTCAGCCCCGAAGGCGCCGACCTCATGGCGCGCTTCCGGCGCCACCAGCGCGCGGCGTTCGAGTACATCACCGCCGACTGGGCCGAGCGCGACCGCCTGGAGTTCGCCCGCCTGATGCTCAAGTACGTCGGCTCCCTCGCTCAATTGAACGATCGCGGCCTGGCTGAGGACGCCAAAGGATCCTGACCGCAGGCCCGTCTCCCCTTGAGGCTTGGCCGATTGCGGGATGCGTTATGAGGCCGGCGTATCGCAGGTCAGGCATCGTGCGGCGGACGCTCCAGCAGTTGCAGTCCCAGTTGCATCCGCCTGCGTTCAAGAGCGTCCGACCCGGCGCCTAAGAACTCCTAACGAAATGATCTTCAAGGTGGTTGGACCGCTCCGGGACCGTTGATCCGGGGGTGTGGGGTGGCTCGGCCGAAGCCGTGGCATGTTGATGACGAGCTGTGGGCGGTGGTCGAGCCGCTGTTGCCGAAGGTGGAGCGCCGAGTTCGACATCCACGAAGCCTTCCTGGCCCTCGGCCGTGCGCTCATCTGCTGGCGGCGGCTCGTCTCCCTACCCTGACAGCATTGGCACCCAGTAGTTCATCACCTGGTGCAGGCGTTGGCGGTGGTCGGCAATCCAGTCGTCCGGCGGGACGAGCGGGACGCGCACGGTGACCATGGATCCCGACTCGTCCTCTACGACCACCTCCGGGCAGTCACGCTCGCCGGTGAGTTGGATGAAGATGGACGGCCCTCTGCTCATCTCCATCCAAGCGACGTCTTCGCCGGCGTCGAGCCTCTCCAGCGCGTTCGCCCAGCTTTCCAGCTTCGAGACGTACAACGCCAGGTCGATGCGGCCGGACACGAAGGGCGTCTTGACGACGATCTCGGCATCAAGGCCAGCAGGCCACCTGGAGTTACGTCCCAGAACGTTGACGGTGACGCTGGTCCCCTCGTCATCGGCGAGGGAGACGAGCTTCCTCGGAGGACTGTCGCCCATAGCTACCCTCTCATCGGCGAGTACGGAGAGATCCTCACCCGACCGGAGGGCATCCTTCACCTCATTTTGTCAGCAGTTCTAAGCACCGTTGCAGTAACCATGACAGGGCTTCAGCTCTTGGATTGTGTCCCGGGCTTGCCAGACCGGGCCCAACTCGGCCGTCAGGTCAGCAATCATGGCCTGCGACAAGCCGGTGATCAGACGCTCCGAGACGATCAATACGCGTGTCACGATCCTCGCCGACGACGGCGAGGCGATCGCCAACCTCGCGCCGCTGCGCGACCAGCCCGAGGTCTTCGACCCGGTCGCCTCCACACAAGACCGCGTGGCGACTGCTGGCCGGCATCGATCCTGCCGCGCTCGCAGCGTTGCGCTCGGCCCGCGCCGCCGCCCGCGAGATCGCCTGGCTGCAGGTCGGCGAGACTCGCCACGGCATCTGTCCGCGTACTGATCTGGGCTCTGGCAAGATTTTCGTAGCCGGAAATCATCTCGTCCCGGCGGTGGGTAGCTGCTGACGGTGCTCGACTGAACTGGCTTCGCTGTTCCCGCACTTGGCGGACGTGATTGTGACCTCGGTCGATGGGTCCGGTCCCGTCGCTCGGCACTGCCACGAAGGAGAAGGCAGTACTCGGCAGTCTCTCGATGTCGGCCGCCGCGCACCTGGCCCTCCTCGGCGGGCGCTGAATCCGAAGGAGTCCCTATCTGAGGCTGCAGCCCGGACCGATCCCTGAGGAACGACCCCTAAGGGCGTAGACACGCTCGCCGACGGGCATGGCACGGTCGTAGTGCAACGCCATCAGCCGTGAGAAGGTACTAAGCATGAGTGCAGTGAAGTTTATCCTCAATGTCATCTGGTTGGTTTTCTGCGGCATTTGGATGGCTCTTGCCTACGTGCTCGCCGGAATTATCTGTTGCCTTCTCGTAATTACCATTCCATTTGGCATTGCTTCGTTTCGGATTGCCGGCTTCATCCTGTGGCCGTTCGGGCGCACGGCGGTGGAACGGCCGGACGCCGGGCCGGCGTCCTGCGTGGGGAACGTCATCTGGCTGGTCTTCGCCGGGTGGTGGCTGGCGATCGGGCACCTGATCACCAGCATCCCGCTGTTCCTGTCGATCATCGGCATCCCCTTCGGCTGGGCCAACCTCAAGATGATCCCGATCTCGCTGATGCCGCTCGGCCGCGAGATCGTGCCGACCGACCAGGAGTGGGGCGCGCGGTAACCGCCACGAGCACCGATGGCCGACGAGGACGGAGATCCTCGTCGGCCATCACTGTTTGCGCCGGTCGGGCCCGTGGCAATGCCAGGCGGAGGCGGAGGGGTGAAGCTGCTCCACGCCGGGCGCCGGGACGCGATCCCGTTCGCAGTGGTGCCACCGTCGGATCCGGCTCGACCCGGGCATCTTGCACGCCACAGACTCGTTGACGTACTTCCGGGCGCGAACGAGCAGACGGTCTGGTCCTGTTGACTGGATGTCTGTACAGTCAACCGTCATGGCGGCCGAAGCCCTGGAGCCCGCGTGTCACCTCGCTCACCTCATGTCAACGCCCGGTTGCGGGAAGCGTCCCGCGAACGGATCGTCACCGCCGCCATCGACGTCCTGGCCAGGAAGGGCTTCCACCAGGCCACCGTCTCCGACATCACCGAGCAGGCAGGTGTCTCGCGCGGGCTGATCAGCTACTACTTCCCGACCAAGCACGCTCTCGCGGACGAGTTGCTGGACCGCTACCTGGAGGGCATCGACCAGCTCCTGGACGTCGAGGGCACTCCGGACGAACGGTTGTCCGCCATCATCGACCGCGCACTGCTGGCGGCCCACCGCACGCGTCACATCCAGCAGATGGCCCTGGGCCTCATGATCGATCCGGGGACGCACCCGCTGTACGCGGCGGCGGAGGCCAGGAAGGACCGGCTGCTCGGCGAACTGGAGGAGCGGCTCCGCGAGTTGTTCCACTCCCGCGGGGCCGAGGACCCTCACCTGGAGGGGATCATGCTCCGCAGCCTGCTGGAAGGGGTGACGGTCAAACTCGTCATCTACGCCGACCAGTACCCACTGGAGCCGATCCGCCGCCGGATCCACGCGATGTACCAACTCCCTTGCCCAGCAAGCGCTCTGATCGAGGATCAGCCCTGGCCGGCCGGGCCGATGCGCGCCACCGGCGCGACGCCCGAGCCGACCGGCCCGTCACAATGAACCCACACGGCCGGGTCACCCACCGCGCCGGCACGTTCTGGAGACGCGTATGACGTCCGCTGATTTCGCCGACGCGGCAGCGACGGCCGCCGACCGGCTGTCCGGGACCGGACCGCCGACCGTCGCCCGACCGCCCGCCGCCACCGGCCCGTTCCCGATGGAGACGGTCGGGCGGGCCGGCGAGCTCGCCGAGGTACTGGCCGTTCTCGAACGGCCGGACATCGACGGCGTGCTGCTGTCCGGGGCGCCGGGGATCGGCAAGAGCCGGCTCGCCGAGGAGGTCGCGCTCGCCCACCGGACCCGCACCGGCGGAACGATCGGCCGGATCGCGCCGGCACCCGGGGACGGCTGGGCGGACGGCCTGCGCCGCTGGATCACCCGAACCCGCGAATCCGACGACGCCCCGTCCGTACTGCTGTTGGACGGCGCGCGACGCGACCCCGACCGGCAGGTCCTGGCCCGGCTGGCCCGGGCGCTGGCCGGGACGGGCGTCAAGGCCCTGGTCACCGCGCGCCGGCCGGTGGCGCAGGACGGCTTCGCACACCGGAGCGTTCCCCCACTCCCGGTGCCGCTGGACTGCTGCGCCATCGACGTCGAGGCGTTGGCCTCGGTGCCCTCCGTCGAGCTCTTCGTGGCCTGCCTGCGCGCCTTCAACCCCGCTTTCCAGGTCGAGCGCCACAACCAACTGGCCGTCGCCCGCGCCTGCGTGGAACTCCACGGCAACCCCGGGGCGATCGGCCTGGCCGCACGGATCGCGGCCCTGGAGGGGCCGGAGGTCCTCTGGGCCGCCCTCGACGGCCAGTCCCGGGCCGGAGCGCTTCCGGACCGGCCCCGGCCCGCCATCGACGGCCTCGCCCGGTTACTGGACGCGTACGGCCCGGACGACACCGAACCCGAGGCGCTGCGCGGCCTGAGCCACGCCGGACGCCGACTGCTCGCCTGCGCCCGCGTGTTCAGCGGCGGCGCAGGACCCGAGTCGCTCCGGCAGATCTCCGGGGTCGGCCTCGACGAGTACCCGGCCGCCCTGGAGTCACTGCTCGGCCGGCACCTGCTCAGCCTCTCCGCGCTTCCCTCGGGCCGTCTCGACGGCTACACCCGAACCCGGCTGCACCTCTCCTTCGGCCGCTGGTCGTACCGACCGGACAAACAGACGGGTGAGCCGGCGAACGGACTGGAGGACGTCCGGCTCGCCCACGCCCGGCACCACGCCCGGCTGGCCGGATCCACCGTCCGCCTCATGACGGGCGGCCCGCAGGCGGGAGGGATCATCGCGTTCCGCAGCGAGGAGGGGAACATCCGCCGGGCGCTCGACACACTGGTGGCCGCCGGGCTCGCGGAAGAGGCGCTCGACCTCGCCGAGCTGTCCCGGGTGTACCACTACGCGATCGGCACCCCGTTCGACTGGCCCGCCGGACTGGCCTCGCTGGGCGGCCCCGACGCCGACCGGGACAGCCGGCGACGGACGGCCCTGCTGCTGGCCGAGGCCGCCGTCCGCAACGACGAGCCGGAAGCGGCGCTGGCCATCCTCGACGGGGTTCGGCCCGGCGACGCGGGACACGAGGACCCGGCGGACGGCGGGTTCACCGTCAGGATCACGCACCTGCGCGGGATCGCCATCACCCCGAGCCGCCCGGACGAGGGGCTCGCACTGCTCCACCAGGCCATCGAACCGGGCGCCGACGGCGGCCACCTGGCCCGTCGCCGGCTGCTCGACACCGCGCTGGCCGAGTTCCTCCACCGCTCCGCGGGCACCGCGGCCGCGCTCGCCACCCGCGCGCTCGCCGAGGCCATCCAGGCCCGGGACAACCTGGTCGCCGGCCTCGCGCTGCTGCACCTGAGCGCGTTCGCGGCGGCGGCGGGACGAGCGGCCGACTCGACCAACTACCTCGACCGCGCACTGGCCACACTGCGCCCCCTCGGAGCCCCGGCCGCGCTCGGCGCGCTCCTCGCCCTGATGGGCAGCCCGCTGCTGCCGGGCCCCGCCGCGCGCGCCGCCGCGGTCGCCCGGGCGCTGGGCTGCTTCCACACCGTCCGGCGCCACCTGCTCGACGACCCGACGGAACCCGACTTCACCGTCGGCCGGGTCGAGCGGCGGCTACTGCTCGGCGACCGCGAGTCGCTCGCCGCCATGGCGGCCGGTGCGGTGGTCGAACTCCCCGACCTGATCCGTGACTTCGCGCTCGGATGCGTCGCCGCGCGGACGCCCGGCGACCCGTCGGAACCCGTTCCGGACCGGCCCGCCGTGTCCTCCCGGGCCACGGCGGCCGAGCCGTCCGCCGACACTGTGCTGACACCTCGTCAGAACGAGGTCGCCCGGCTGATCGCCGAGGGCCTGAGCAACAAGCAGATCGCCCGGCAACTGACCATCTCCGAATGGACCGTGGTGAACCACATCCGCGAGACCATGCGCAAGCTCGGCTGCTCCTCCCGCGTGGCGATCGCCGGCTGGGTCCACCGCACCGCGTCGACCCCCCGGGAACGCTGAGTGCCGAACGCCGCCGCCGGCACGGCCCGAGGACCGTGCCGGCGCCACGACACTTAGCCGAACGCTCAGTTGCAGCCCCTCACGATGACGGTGACCAACACCGAGATCGAGATCGTGATCGTGGGCGTGGGCGTGAACCCTTCCGTGCCGTCGGGGATCGACACCAGGTCGTTCCGCGCGGCCGCCGGCGTGGTGTAGGCGGAGTAACCGCCCATCAGGTCACTGCTGTCCATGCTGACTCCATTCGTTCACACGTCCGCTGCCGGTTGCAGCACCGCGGGGACCTCGCCCTTCGGGCTCGGTCAGGTAGACGGGCTGTACGGGGCACGGAGCCCGGCCGCCCCGGGATCGCGGCGGCACGGGGTCCGTGCCGTGGGAGCCCGAGCCGGACGCTCGGTGCGCCCCTCCTACAGGAGGGACATGGTGGCCGGGCTCACGATGATCGAGATCACCGAGATGATGGTGACGACGGGCGTGAACCCCTCCGTCCCGTCGGGGATCGACACCAGGTCGTTCCGGGCCGCACCCGGCGTGGTGTAGGCGGAGTAACCACCCATCAGGTCGCTGCTGTCCATGCTGACTCCATTCGTTCACACGTCCGCTGCCGGTTGCAGCACCATCAGCACACCAGCCGCCGCCCCCACCCGCCCAGAGGCAGACAACTGCGCCCCCGGGGAGGCGGATCCGGATCTCCCGCCAGTTCCCTGCCGACACGTCCGACGTCCGGTCGGAACCTCACCGTTCCGCCCGCCGTCCGGCAGGGACGTGCGGCGCACGACCCCGTCCGGCAGGGCTCTGCCGCCCCCGCCGCGGGCCGTGCCTGGCAGGACCGTGCGGCTGCCCGTCAGGGGACGCCGCCGCCTACCGTGGCTCCCATGGCAGCGACGATCACCGCGATCCGGGACACGGCCGGAACGCCGACGGGGCCGGTCCCCGACATGGACCCCGCCGGCGTCTTCGCACCGGTTCCACTCGACCACGTCCCCGATGTCGTCCAGGCTCTCGAACGCCTGGGCGTGGCACCCTTCGCGGACCGGACGCCCATCAGCCGGCCCGGACGGAACGACAACTGGGCGGGCCCGACCACCGACGGCCGGGAGGTGTTCGTGAAGCGGCTCGCGCAGCCGCTCGCCGCCGAACGCTTCGACCGGGCCCGTGCGTTCGAACAGGTGCTGGCCGCCGGTCGCCCTCCGGAGCACTGGCACTCGCCGGCCTTCCTCGGCGCCGACCCCGGGGCCCTGCTGCTGGTGCACGAGCGCCTGGTCGACGCGGTGCCGGGCAACCTGCTCGCCGATCAGGGCCGCTTCGACGCCGCGCTGTCGCACCGGGCCGGCCTAGCGCTCGCGGAACTGCACCGCATGCCGGTCCACCCCGCCGACCTGCCCGAACCCGCCACCGGAGGGCGGGAAGGGTCCACCGCCCGGCTGGTCGAGCTGACCACCGAGGACTACGCCGCCGCCAGCGGGGGCGAGTTGGAGGTGTGGTCGATGCTGCAGCACGACAAGCGGGTCCGGGCCGCCCTGCGGGAACTCGCCGGGTCGAGCGCGGCCGCGCCCGCGGTGCCGATCCACGGCGACCTGCGGCTCGACCAGTTCCTGCTGTCCGGCGACGACCTGTACCTGACGGACTGGGAGGAGTTCCGGATCGCCGACCCGGCCCGGGACGTCGGCGCGTACGTCGGGCAATGGCTCCATCGGGCGGCCGTCGGAATGTTCGCGGGCCTCGGGCCGGACACCCCGGTCCCGCCCGCCGAGGTCCACGAGGCGCTGATGCGCAGCGGCACCGAACAGCTCGACGCGGTGCGTCCGCAGATCGCCGCGTTCTGGTCCGGCTACCGCCGGGTTCGCTCCGAACCCGACGCCGACGAAAGGCAGTTCACCGCTCGGGTGACCCGGTACGCGGGCTGGCACCTGTTCGAGCGCACGATCGCCACGGCGACCCTCGCCCACCGCCTCACCGCCGTCCTCCGCGGGGCCGCCGGGGTGGGCCGCAACGCGCTGCTCGACCCGCTCCGGTCCGCCGAGGTGCTCGGCCTCGTCCAGGACTGACCGCGGGCCCACGCCCATTCGTACGGATCGACAACGGGATCAGGAGACGATCGTGTCCCATCAGCATTCCCCGGCCCCGCTCTCCCCGGCCCTGCGCGCGGCGCTCGGCGGCCTGCGGATCACCGACAGCACGCCGCGGGTCGAGGTCGACGACGACCTGGTGGTCGCCGCGGACACCTGGGGCGAACTGCGCTCGGCGCTGGCCGGCCTGCTGTACGAGCGCTGGCACGCCGGCATCGTGCGCCAGGAGGGCCCGGCCCGGATGCCGCGGCGCAGCGAGACCTTCGAGCGCGAGCTGATCGCGGCCACCGGCCACACCCGGACCGTCGCGGCGGGTGTGCTCCGCTCGCCGGTCGAGGCAGCCGACGGCGGGGCGGACGGTCCGGTGCGGGTCGAGTTGGGCCGGGTGCTGGTCGGCGTGCGGCCCGGCGCGGTGCGCTCGGACGGGCCGCCGGCCGTCGGCAGGCCCTGCGTGGTCGAGCTTCCGGCGGTGCGTCCGGCGCTGTCGCCCGGCTTCCTGCTGGTCGACGGGCCCGACGGTTCGCCGGTCCGGGCCGGCGAGTTGCTGCGGCTGTACGTGCACCTGGCGGAACCCGGTGCCGCCCCGCCGGTGTGGCGGGCGCTGCTGGAGCGGCTGGCGGGCCTGGGTGTGCGGTACCGGGCGAAGGTGCTGTCCCGTCCGTGGACGTATCCGCGACGGGACGCCGCGGTGGTGTACCTCGACGCCGCGGACGCGGCCGTCGCGCCGGTGCTCGCGGACGCCGTGGCGAGCCTTCCGGGAGTCGCCGGGGACACGTCGGTCTTCGCCACCCCGCTGGGCCCCGGTGTCGCGCTCGCCTGGGAGCCCCGCGACGAGCGGGACGGCTGGGGCGGGCGCAGCTTCGGCCAGCACCGGGCGGCGGCGGTCGCCGACGGTGTCGTGCGCCGTGCGACCGATCCGGCGGGCCCGTCGCTGGAGGAGCAGGTCGCCCAGGCCCTGCGCGAGGCGTCGGCGTCCCCCGCCGAGCCGGCCCGCAACCTCGGTTCGCCGGCCCTGCCGGTTGCGGATGTGCCGCTTGCGGATGTGCCGCTTGCGGATGTGCCGCTTGCGGATGTGCCGGATGCGGAAGTGCCGGATGCGGAAGTGCTGGTCTGAGGTGGCGGGGATGACGAGTTCGCGCAAGGTCTCGGTGCTGTATCCCGTCCAGGTCCAGGACCCACGGGATGTCCTGCCGCTGGCCGAGCTGGTCCGGGAGGGGGTCGCCGCGCGGCTCTGGCTGGGCCAGTCGGTGGCGTTGGAGTCGCATCATGTGCTGGCGTATCTGGCGGGTGCGGGCTGCCGGATCCCGGTCGGCCTGTCCGTGGCGCTGACGGCGCTCCGGCATCCGTACGATGCGGCCGTGCAGGCCCGCACGCTCGGCGTGCTGACGGGCCATCCGCCGGTGGTGGGTTACGGGGCGGGCGAGCCCGGCTTCGTGGCCGCGCTGCACGGCGCACCCTACGCCCGTCCGGCGGCGGCGGTGGCGGAGTACCTGGACGTCCTGCGCCGGCTGCTGCACGAGGGGCGGTTGGACCACCACTCGGGGCCGCTGTTCCCGATGCGCGGGGTGGTGCTGCCCAGGATGTCGGCGCCGGCCGGAACCACGCCGCCGGAGGTCGGCGCGGGTGTGCTGCGCCCCGGCATGGCCCGGGCGGCGGGTTCGGTGGCCGACACGGCGATCACCTGGCTGACGCCGCCCGACTATGTGCGGGACGTCCTGGCTCCGGCACTGGAGAAGGGCGCCCGCGACGCCGGGCGGGAGCGGCCGCGGATCGTCACCGTCGTCCATGCCGTGCTGGACCGGCCGGGGCGCAGTGCGATGGTGCTCGCCCAGCGCGGGACCAGAGTTCATCTGTGTGCGCCCCACTACGTGGACATGCTGCGCCGGGCGGGTCTGGACCTCGATGTGTCCGACCCGGTGTCGTCCGCCCGGGAGTTGGTCGAGGAGGGCGTCTTCCTGTTCGGCGGTCTCCGAGAGATCCGGGCGGGCATCGAGCGCCATTTCGAGGCCGGTATCGACGAAGTGGTGATCAACCCGGTCGCTGTCGCGGAGTCCTACGGCGTCCCGGCGGCGGTCGCCGACCTGCGGGAGATCCTGGAGGGCGGCGGCCCGGACCGGTCCCTGAGGAACACCCCCTGAGGGCCCTCGGCGGGAGGGGAAGCGCAGGTCCGTACGGGAGGGCGGTCACCCCGTGAGCCGTCCCTCCAGGGCGCGCAGGTCCGCGGTGAGCGCGGTGCGCACCTGGCGGGACAGCAGCGGCCCGGTCAGGCGGAAGCCGCCGCGGACGCGGATGCGGGCGAAGGTGCCGGCCTGGGTGGGCTCGAAGGTGTAGGTGACGCGCATGGGCATCGGTCCGGCGACGGAGACCATGTCGAGGAGCGTCGGCGGGTCGTGGCGTGCCACGCGCAGCACGTACGAGAAGGTCCGGCCCAGGAAGCGCGCGGTCCGGGTGATCTCGGCGCCCGCGCCGAAGCCGCCGGTGTCGGCCTCCCGGGTGAGGGTGGCGTCGCGGATGCCCTGGGTCCACTCGGGGTCGTGGCGCCAGTCCATCGCGTAGGCGGCGACCGTGGCGGGCGGGAGGGGGATCAGGCGTTCCACTGTGACGTCGAGGGGCATGATCACACTCTCCCGCCGGGCGGGCCACCGCGCTCCCCGGACGCGCCCGGGCGGAGGGGCGCCCGGGCCGGGGCCCGGGGACTACAGCCCCAGGATCCGCTGGGCCTCCGCCCGCATCTCGACCTTGCGGATCTTCCCGGTGACCGTCATCGGGAACTCCTCGACCACGTGCACGTAGCGCGGGATCTTGACGTGGGCGAGCCGGCCGGCGCAGTACGCGCGGACGGTCTCGGCGGTGAGCGGCTCGGCGCCCTCCCGCATCCGGATCCAGGCCATCAGCTCCTCGCCGTACCTGGTGTCGGGCACGCCGATGACCTGGACGTCGAGGATGTCCGGGTGGGCGTGGAGGAACTCCTCGATCTCGCGCGGGTAGAGGTTCTCGCCGCCGCGGATCACCATGTCCTTGATCCGGCCGGTGATGGCGAGGTAGCCGTCCTCGTCCATCACCGCGAGGTCCCCGGTGTGCATCCAGCGGGCGGCGTCGACGGCCTCGGCGGTGCGCTCGGGCTCGCCCCAGTAGCCGAGCATGACGGAGTAGCCGCGGGTGCACAGCTCGCCGGGTTCGCCGCGCGGGACGGTGCGGCCGGTGGCCGGGTCGACCACCTTGGCCTCCAGGTGCGGGCCGACCCGGCCCACCGTGGCGACCCTGCGCTCGACCGGGTCGTCGACCCGGGTCTGGGTGGAGACCGGCGAGGTCTCGGTCATGCCGTAGCAGATGGACACCTGCGTCATGCCCATCCGGCCGATGACCTCCTTCATCACCTCGCTCGGGCAGGGCGAGCCGGCCATGATGCCGGTGCGCAGGCTGCCGAGGTCGTAGCGGTCGAAGTCCGGGTCGGCCAGTTCGGCGATGAACATGGTCGGTACCCCGTACAGCGAGGTGCAGCGTTCGGCGGCGACGGCGGCCAGGGTGGCGCCGGGCTCGAAGGAGGGGGCGGGGATGACCGTGCAGGCGCCGTGCGAGGTGGCGGCCAGGTTTCCCATCACCATGCCGAAGCAGTGGTAGAAGGGCACCGGGATGCAGATCCGGTCCTGCTCGGTGTAGTTGAGCAGCTCGCCGACGAAGTAGCCGTTGTTGAGGATGTTGTGGTGCGAGAGCGTCGCACCCTTGGGGAAGCCCGTCGTCCCGGAGGTGTACTGGATGTTGATCGGGTCGTCGGGGGCCAACTCGCCCTGACGCTCGGCGAGTCGGGAGGGGTCTGCCCGCCCGCCGGCGGCGGTCACGGCTTCCCAGGCGGGGCTGCCGAGCAGCAGCACGCGTTCCAGCTCCGGGCAGCAGTGGCGGACTTCCTCGATCATCCCGGCGTAGTCGGAGGTCTTGAAGCGCTCGGCGGCGACCAGCAGCCGGATGCCGGCCTGGTTGAGCACGTACTCCAACTCGTGCGAGCGGTAGGCCGGGTTGACCGTGACGAGGATCGCGCCGAGCTTGGCGGTGGCGTACTGGGTGAGCGTCCACTCGGCACAGTTGGGGGCCCAGATGCCGACCCGGTCCCCCTTGGCGATCCCGAGCTCCAGCAGTCCGAGCGCCAGGGCGTCGACGTCGGCGGCGAGTTCGGCGTACGTCCAGCGGCGGGCGGTGGCCCGGTCGACCAGGGCGTCGCGCTCGGGGAAGGCGCGCACCGCGCGGTCGAGGTTCTCCCCGATGGTGTCGCCGAGCAGCGGGACGTCCGAGGTGCCGGAGGCGTAGCTGCGCGGGGTCGGCGTGGTCGGCACGGGCTGGCTCCTGGGGACGGCGGTGCGGGACGGGGACCATGGTCGCGGGCCCCGGCCCCGCGCCGCCACCCCCGAACGGGGGTGCGCACGCGGCGCTGGGGCCGGCCGTCGGTCGACGGGCGGCCCCAGCGCGCGGGGTCACTTGTTGATGCAGGTGTTGCCGGTGACCGGGTTGAGGAGCGAGATGATGCCGATCGAGTTCCCGCAGACGTTGGCCTCCAGGTTGATCGGCACCTGGATCACGTTGCCGGAGAGGATGCCGGGCGAGCCGATGGCGGCACCGTTGGCGGTGGCCTCGCCGGCGGAGGCGGTGCCGGCCCCGGCGAGGACCGCCGTGGCGGCGAGGGCGGCGGCGGCGAAGGTGGTACGCATACGCATTGCGTCACTCCTTGTGAGCAGAGCGGGTCGAAGTGTGACGATCACACCTCGCCCACGATCACAAGCGATCAGCTCCTCCGCACGCCGGATTGCCCCGTCCTAGGGCGTGTCGGCCTCCCGCCCCCTCCGCGCCGCCACCGCGGGAGCGGCGACGTTCAGTGATTCCAGCAGCTCCCGGGCCGGATACAGCCCGGGCTCGGCCGCCACCGCGCGGTGCAGCAGGCCGAGGGCGAGCGACTCGTTCCCGGCCGCCAGGGCGTCCAGCGCCCGGTTGTAGTCGATCCGTCCGGCGTAACGCAGCCGGAACAGCACCGACAGGTCCTCCCGGCAGGAGGGGCAGCGCAGGGTCTGCGGATCCGCCGGGACCCTGCACAGCGGACACGGCACCTCGGGCGCGTCCGGGATCCCCTGGACCCCCTGGGCCCCCGGGGCCACCGGGACCGCCGGGACCTGCGGGAAGGCGTCCACAGCGCTCATCGCGGCCCCGCCTCCTCGGGGCGGACCGGGCCGAGCGACTCCTGGGCCGGCTCGCTCCCCAGCTCCCGCTGCGCCTGCGCGTACAGGGCCAGCAGATTCGACATGTGGGTGTTGACCTCCGCCATGTTGGGCGCCTCCACCGCCTCGTCCAGCCCGCGCAGCTCGGCCATGATCAGCTGGCCCAGGGCGGGCGAGACCATGTTCTGGGTCACGTAGACGTTGCACATGGTCAGCATCCGCATGGTGTGCCCGAGCGCGTCGCACAGCTCGTCCGCCCGCTGGGCCGCGCGCACCGCGCCCTCCCAGTCGGCGGCCTCGCGGCGCAGCCGCAGCTCCGCGGCCACCGACCGCAGCCGGTCCAGGTCGCTCGGATCGAGGTGCTTCTCGCAGTAGTGGATGAACAGGCTCAGGTACGCCTCCGAACCGCGCACCCAGCGCTGGGCCTTGAGCTGCTGCTGGGCCCGCTCCAGCGCCGCGTCCACCGACCGGCCGCGGGTCTGCCCGGCCGCCAGGTCGTCCAGGCTGTCCATCAGCCGCTGTGCCTCGCGCATCTCGGCCTCGGTCAGCTCGCCGCCCCAGCGGTCGGTGAAGGACTCGATCTGCCGCTGCTGCTCCTCGACCTGCACCTTCAACTCGGGGTCGAGGGTGACCCGTTCCAGCTTGACGGTCTTCTCGGCGCCGCCCTGGATCCGCACCGACAGGGTGATGGTGCGGTCCCGGTCGAGGCCGAAGGAGACCTCCACCGGGGTGCGGCCGCCCAGGCCCTCGGGCAGCCGCAGGGTGAGGTGCCCGATCAACTCGTTCTGCTGGGCGATCTCGTGCTCGCCCTCGTAGACCGCGATCTCCAGCCGCTGCCGGCCGCTGCCGGAGACCACGAACTCCCGGCTGACCGGCGAACTCGTCGGGTAGCTGGTGTTCTTGGGGATGATGACGGCGAGGCGGCCGTCGTTCAGCTCGATGCCGAGGTTCTTCGGGGTGATGTCGAACGGGTTGGTGACCTGCGCCAGCTCGCCGCAGCCCGGGCAGACCTCGCAGCCGGGCGGATTCACCAGGCCGCAGGAGGCGCAGCGCAGGCCCACGTCCTCGGCGGCGGTGCCGGCCACCTTGGTGTGGCCGGGGGCGGCCGAGTTGAGCGGTTCGCCGCACAGTTCGCAGGCGGTGACGCCGGGGGCGGCCGGAGTGCCGCAGCGCGGGCAGTTGCCGCCGTGCACCACGGCGGTGGCCCGGGTCTGCTGCGGGACCGTCGCGCCGGCCCCGGTGGCGCCCGAACCGTCCAGCGCCCGCTCGCACTTGGGGCAGGCGGCGGAGTCGGCGTCGACCGGGATGTGGCAGGTCGGGCAGGAGACCCGGGCGCCGCCGAGCAGGGTGGTGGCGCAGTTGGCGCAGTTGGAGGCGGACAGGTCGCCGGGGGCCCGGCACTCGGGGCACTCCACCTCGCCGACCAGCGCGGACTGGACGGCCGCGCCGAGCGCCACGCACTGCATCGGGTTGACGCCGCGCCGGATCCGGCGCGGGCCGAAGACCTCGCCGAGCCGGCGGGCGACCAGCGGGATCGCGGTCGAGCCGCCGACCAGCACCACCTCGTCGATGTCCCCGACCGTCAGGTTGGCCTGCATGATGGCCTTGTGGGTCAGTTCGATGGTGCGCTCGATCCGGGCCTCGATCAGCTCCTCGAAGCGGGCCCGCTCGAACTCCGTCTCCAGCACCAGCTGCCCAGCGCCCAGGCCCGGCAGAATGACCTCGGAGGACTCCTGGTTGGAGAGCTCGATCTTGATGGTCTCGGCGGTGGCGGCGATCTTCGGACGGTCGCGCAGGTCGGGCTGGTACTCCGCGCCGTACTCCTCGCGGATGTCCTCCAGCAGCGCGGTGGTGATCCCGCGGTCGAAGTCGTCGCCGCCGAGCAGGTTGTCGCCCTCGATGCCGAGTACCGAGACCGAGCCGGGCACCAGCAGCAGGATGGAGATGTCGAAGGTGCCGCCGCCGAGGTCGTAGACCAGGACGGTCCGCCCCTCGTCGCCCGCCTCGGAGGTGATGCCGTAGGCGAGGGCGGCGGCGGTCGGCTCGTTGATGATCCGCAGCACGTGCAGGCCGGCCATCCGGCCCGCCTCCTGGGTGGCGGCGACCTGCCGCTCGCCGAAGTAGGCGGGGACGGTGATGACGGCGCGGTGGAAGGGCTCGCCGAAGCGCTGCTCGGCGTCCTCCTTGAGGCGGTGCAGGATGATCGCGGAGATCTCGATCGGGGTGTACGAGCGGCCGTTGAACCAGACGTTGACGTCGCCGTCGGTGCCCGCGGTGACCTTGTAGTCCACCTCCTTCAGGGCCGCCTGCACCTGCGGGTCCTTGAACTTGCGGCCCATGAAGCGCTTGACCGAGCGGATCACGTTGACGCCGTCGACGGCGATCCGGCTGCGCGCGGTGGAGCCCACCAGCAGCTCGCCCTTGCGGCCACTGCCGACCACGGACGGCGTGGCCTCCTGGTTCTGCCGGTTGAAGATGATCTCCGGCTCGCCCCGGCGCAGGTGGGCGACCACGGAGTTGGTGGTGCCCAGGTCGATGCCGAGTGTGCGGTACATGTCGTTCCCCTCTTGCCCCTCGTGGTCCTGGCTACTTCTTGCGCTTGGCCTGCTTGGCCACGGCCCTGCCCCGGCGGCGGGCCCGGGGCGGGGCCGCCTTGGGCTGGGCCCGGGTGACCGGCGCGGTGGCGTCGGCGGTATCGGCGGCGGTGGCGGGCGGGGCGGCTTCGGTGGCCTCGGGCGTCTCCGGTTCCGGCAGCGGGACCGGGAAGTGCGCCTCCGCCGCCCCGTCCTCCAGCCGCGGCTGCGGGTCCGGCTCCGGCTCCGGCGCGGCGACCACCACCTGGGCCCGGCGCAGCACTTCGTCCCCCCAGAAGAACCCGGTCACCACCGTCCGCACCACCGTTTCCGGCGCCACCCCGGCGCGGGGCTCGGTGCCCACGATCTCGGTCAGGTCCGGGTCCGCCGTCATGCCCTCCAGCCGCATCGGCCGCACCTTGGCCTTGGCGAGCTGCCCGAGCAACCGCCGCCGGGTGGCCTCCAGTCCGGCGCCGCGCCCGAGCGCCACCAGCTCGCGGTCCAGGCCGAGGGCGGCGAGCGCGTCGTCCACCTCGACCAGGATGCCCAGCAGTTCGCGCTGCTCGGCCCGGGCGGCCTGCTTCTGCTCCGTCAGCTTGCTCCCCAGCAGCGAGGCCCGGAAGAGCAGCCGGCCGAACGCCTGCTCCAGGTCGACGTCGTCGACGCCGGGCGGGATCTCCAGCCGCCGGCGGCCGTCGAGCGGGTCTGCGGCGGGCGTGCCGGTGGGTGCGTCGGCGGGTGCGTCGGTCATTCGGGAACCTCGATCTGCGGCAGCACGGACAGGTCCGCCGCGTAGCGGGCGGGGACGGGTGGTTCGGGGTCGGCGCCGCCGGGGGCGGGCTCGGCGAAGTCGGCGGCCAGCTCGGCGCGGTGGAGGGCGGGCAGGGCGGCCGGCGGCAGCGGTGGGCGCTCGATCACCAGCAGCGGCTCGGCGAGCGCGGGGGCGAGCAACTCGGCGGCCTGGTCGACCGGCTCGGGAGGGAGGGGCTGCTGGAGGTCCGCCTCCAGGCGCCGGTCCGGGCTGCGCAGCAGCGCGGCGGCCTCCTGGATCTGCTGGCGGGTGTACCGGCCGGCCCGCATCGCCGGTCCGACGGCGAGGTTGATCTCGCGCACGCCGGCCGTGAGCGGGATGCCCAGGACCTCGTACGGCGACGGTTCGTTCAGTGGCATGGCGGGCGGTCTCTCTCCTCACGGTGTCGGGGACGGCTCGGGGTGGCGGCCCGGGTGACGGTCTGCGGTCTGCGGCGTACGGTCTAGGACGACGCCAACTGCCGTGCGGTTGCCGTCAGTAGAGCGAGTTGATCCGCCGCTGCATGACGTGCAGCTCGACGTCGTCCGGGCTGTACTCGACGGCCTTGCGGGCCAGGTCACGGGCCTCGCGCAGCTTCCGGGCATTGGCCTGCTGGACGGCGAAGGAGCCGTAGACGATGCCGAGTTCGCGGCGCAGCTTGTCGGTGTCCTCCGCGGTGCCGGACAGTTCGAGCGCCTCTTCCAGCAGCCGGATCGCCGCGCGGTAGCGGCGGCCCTCGTAGTGGCTGATGGCCTTGCCGCGCCAGACGCTGACCATCAGCCGGCGGATGTCGGTGGAGTCGTCGTAGGACCTGGCCTTCTGGAGCATCGCGGCCTGGTCGGTGAACGGCTGGTCCTCCATACCGTCCACCACGTGGTTGGCCAGCATCACCGAGACCCGGCGCGGGGCCTCCTGTTCGACCCCGCCTTCCCATTCCGGGTCGGCGCGCAGCGCCTCGGCCATCCACTCGACGGCGCGCCGGCGGTCGTCGGCGAAGGCGGCCGAGCGGGCGAGCTGGCGCAGCACGAAGGCGAGGCCGAGCCGGTGGTCCGGATCGGGGTTGAGTTCGATCAGCGCCCGCCAGGCTTCGGCGGCCTCCACGAGTTCCGCGTCGGTGGCGTCGGCGTGGCTGAGCTGGCCGGCCCGGTTGCCGAGGGCGGCCTCCAGGAAGTGGCGGGCGGTCGGGTCGTCGGGTGCCAGCTCCAGGCTCTTCTCCAGCAGCGCGAGGGCGCGGGGGTAGTCCTTGTCCTCGTTGTTGATCTTGCGCGCCCACTGGGCGTAGGTGGCACCGAGGTCGCCCTGCACCTCGGGGTCGTCGGGGGCCAACACCAGGGCCTTCTCCAGGAGTTCGGCGGCCCCGGCCTGGTCGTCCAGGTTGTTCTTGAGCAGCGCGCGGGCCGCTCGCAGGCCGGACTCGGCGGCGATGGCGGCGGCGTCGGCGGGCAGCCTGGCACCGGGGACGGACCGGGCGCGGGTGAGGCTCTCCAGGGCCTCGCGCCAGTCCTGGTTGCGGTGGTGCTCGCGGGCCTGGCTGACCAGGGACTCGCCGAGCAGCGACTGCCAGTCCTCGCCGCGCCGCTGTTCGGGCACCGCGTCCAGGGCGGCGACGGCGGCGGCCTGCCGGCCCTGGAGCTGCAGGTAGCGCTGCGCGCCGAGGTCGCCGAACAGGCCGAGGGCCCGGGTGGGCGCGGGCGCGTCGGGGCCGGCGGGCCGCCGCCAGGCCCGTACGGCCTGCTCGAAGGCCTCGGCCCAGCCGGGGAGTTCGGGATCGTCGCGGAGCAGCCCTTCGAGGGCGGGGCCGAGCGCGAGACGGCGGGCCGGGCGGCCGGGCAGGGTGATCCGGATGTCCTCCTGGGCGAAGGCGTCCGCGCAGTGCGCCTCCATGCCGAGGCGCAGCGTCCAGGCGGTGACCTCGTCGCCGCTGCGCCCGGCGGCCCGGTCCAGGGCGCGCAGGTCGTCGCGGAGGCGGTCGAGCAGGGCGGCGCGGGCGGCGGCCAGCCGCTGGGGTTCGGCGGTGCGGCCGGTGATCCGGGCGGACTCGGTCCACAGCTCGGGCTGGTGCAGGGCGGCGACCAGGCAGCCGAGCGTCCAGGCCCAGACCTCTTCGCCGGGGGAGTCGGGGGCGCCGGGGGCGTCAGGCGCATCAGGGGTGCCGGAGGCAGCGGCGGCGGCGAGCCGGTAGCCGGCCAGGCCGAGGGCGTGCAGCAGCCGGGGGTGGGCCGGGTCCTTGACCAGCAGCTCCCGGTAGACCTCCCAGGCCTCGCGGTGGCGGCCGTCGAGGGCGGCCTGGTGCGCCTCGTGCTCGGCCAGCAGGACGAGCGCGCCGGCCGCCCGCTCGCGGCCCGGCAGCTCGTGTCCGGGGGCGAGTCGGAGCGCCTGGCGCAGGTCGACGGCGGCCGGGCCGAGCCGCCCGGCCGCGAGGGCGGCGCCCGCCCGGCGGACCAGGACGGCGGCGCGGGCCGTCCCGGCGTCCGCGGGCAGGCCGGCCAGGGCCTCGTCCAGCCGGCCGAGTTCGGCGCGCAGCAGGGCGAGGTCGAGCCGGACGGGCGCGGCGGCGGCGCCCTCGCCGAGCGCCTCGGCCCAGCGGGCGAGCACGGGTTCGGCTTCTTCTGGGGTGCCGGCCCGGCGGGCGCAGTCGAGGACGGCGCGCAGGGCGGGGGCGGCGCAGCGCACGCAGCGGGCCGAGCCGGCGGCCTCGGGGGTGTGCTGGTGGTCGGTGCAGGCCTCGCGGCCGCAGCCGCCGCAGGTGCCTGCGGCGGGGCGGTCGCAGAGCGCGCAGTCGCCGGTGGGCGCCGCGCCCGCCGCCGTGCCCGAGGCCAGGAAGTACCGGTACCAGTCCAGTGCGGCGGCCCAGTTGCCGGCCCGTTCGGCGAGCAGGGCGCGCAGCCGGGCGGTCGCCGGGTCGCCGGCCGGGTCGGGCGGGCCGAGCAGGGCGATCGTCCGGGCCGGGCGGCCCGCCAGCAGGGCGACGGCGGCCAGGTGGTAGCGGTCGCGCAGGCCGCTGCCGGCGTCGAGCAGGGTGGTGACCGGCTCGGGGGTGCCCTCGGCCAGGGCGAGGGCGGCCCGCAGCCGGGCCTGGCGGTGGGTGAGGGCGCCGGGCAGGGTGTCGGCGAGGGCGAGCGCGGCGGCGGCGCGGCCGCGCGGTTCGGCGTGGTCCCGGCCGGTGACCAGCAGGTGGGCGGCCTCGCGCAGGGCTGCTTCGCGCAGGGCGGCCCGGTAGCCGGGGGCGGCCGGGTGGTCGGCGGTGGCCTGCTGCCAGAGTTCGCGGGCGGCCGTCGGGTCGGTGGCCAGGCGGGTGCGGGCGAGCCGGTCGCGGGCCAGGGCCCGGCGGGGGCCCAGGTCCTCGTCGTCGAGCGACTCCCAGCGGGCGAGGGCGCCGGCCGGGTCGTCGGCGCGGGCGCGGGCGAGGCCGTGGTGGAAGGCGGCGACGGCGGTCCAGCGGCTTCCGGGTTCGGTGTCGGCCTCGGCGCGCAGGATCGGCTCGGCCTGTTCGGCCTGGCCGGCGGCGAGCAGGGCGGCGCCGAGCCGGACCCTGGCGGGGCGCCAGTCGGGGGCCCCGCCGAGGCCGGCCCGGTAGTCGGCGGCGGCCTCGGCGGGGCGTTCGGCCCGCTCGTGCACCAGGGCGAGGCCGAGCCGGGCCGGGGCGAAGTCGGGCCGGACGGTCAGGGCGGCGGTGAACTGCTCCCGGGCCGGTTCGTCGGCGCCGAGCAGCAGGGCGAGCCGGCCGAGGGCGTAGCGGGGGCGGGGGTCGGTCGGGCTCTCGCCGGCGGCGGCGGCGAGGTCGGCCCAGGCCTCCTCGGTGGCGCCGAGGCGCTGGCGGGCCAGGCCGCGGAAGAGCAGGCTGTCGGTGCGCAGGGCCGGGCCGCGCCCCCACGGGGAGGGGTCGCCGGGGCCGCGGCGCAGGGCCTCGTCGAAGGCGGTGACGGCGGGTCGGTCGCGGTGCAGGGTGTAGAGCTGGGCGCCCCAGCGGAACCAGAGTTCGCCGCTGCCGGTGGGGGCGGCGGCGGCGAGCAGGGCCTCGGCGTCGGCGGCCCGGTCGGTGGCGCGCAGCAGGGCGGCCCGGGCGAGCACGGGCCAGTCCCGGCCGGGCAGGGCGGCGAGGGCGGCGGCGGTGACGTGTTCGCGCTGGTCGGGGGTGCCTTCGCGGCAGCGGTGCTGCAGCCAGTCGACGGTGCGGGCGGCGGCTTCGGCCTCCTCGCCGGGCTCGGCGCCCGCGGTGGTGGCCTGGAGGAAGGCGAGCAGCGGGCCGAGGTCGCCGTCGGGGGCCTGCATCCGTTCCTCGGCGAGGCGGCGCAGGCTCCACCGGGGCAGCTGCCGGGCCGGGTCGGCGAGCAGCGGGTAGGCCTCGCGGTGCAGGGCGAGGGTGGCCTGCTGGTCGCCGGTGGGGGCGGTGGCGTCGGCCTGGCCGAGCAGGGCGAGGCCGCGCTGCGGGCGCAGTTCCTCGGGGGCGTCGGCGAGTCGGCGGGCCAGCCGGGCGTAGCGGCGGCGGGCCTGGGCGGCCCGGCCGGCGGCGAGCCGTTCGGCGGCCGCGGCCAGGGCCTTCGTCACTGCCGCGGCGTCCAGGGTCCGTCGGCGGCGGGCCAGGACGACGGCGGCCGCACCGGCCAGCGCCAGCACGACCAGCAGCACCGCTATCAGTGCCATGCACCGTCCCCCTGTGTTCGGACACCGACCATCGCATGATCAACTGCCTTTGGGCGATCATGAGTTGACTTCGTGTCGTGATGTTGCCCGGGCGCCATCAGAATAGGCCCTCGATCGGACGGACGAACAGGAAAGAGCACTATCCTGGGCATCGCGTCGCCGGCGGAACGGCAGTACGGCAGCGGCTCAACAGCAGCGCGCCAACAGCGCGTCCACAGCGGTCAGTAGCGTCGGGGGTCGTGTGTCGGAGTCGCGTTGGGTGCCCGGGCTCCGGTTCGGGCCGGAGTTCGACCCGGAGCAGTACGAACTCCTGGAGTTCCACCACCGGGGCGGTGAGGCCGAGGTGTGGCGGGCGGTTCGCACCGGACACAACGGGCGCAAGGAACTGGTCGCCGCCAAGATCATGCTGGAGCGCGACCCGACCGAGGTGCGGCGCTGGCTCGGCCGCTGGGACGACGTCTCGCACAACGCGCACCGGCTGGGCGTCACCGACCTGGTGGTGCCCAGCTTCCTGCTCGGCCCCTCCCCGCACCGGCCCGGAACCCCGCCCGGCGGCGCGCTGCTGGGCTACCAGATCTCGCCCTGGGTCGAGGGCGCGCCGCTGCACACCTGGGCGCGCGGCCAGCGCGGCGGCCCGTCGGCGGTGGCGGAGGTGCTGACCCGGCTCTGCCGGATCGTCGACGAGCTGCACCGCAAGCGCTGGGTGCACCGCGACATCTCCCCCGCCAACGTCCTGGTGGACGGCCAGGGGCAGGTCAAGCTGATCGATCTGACCTTCCTCGCCCCGCTGGACCACACCCTGACCGTCGCGGTGTTCACCCCCGGGCACGTCCCGCCGGAGGCCGAGCAGGTGGGCGGCTTCCCGACCACCGCCAAGGACCTGTTCGCGGTCGGCACCCTCGCTCGCACCCTGCTGCTGCCCGACCACGGCCGGCTGGACCACCGGCTGGCCGCCGAGCAGGCCCGCGCCGAGCTGCTGGCCGCGGGCTACGGCGAGGAGTTGGCGCGCTGGGCCTGCGAGCCGCTGGCCCGCGAGCCGGACCGCCGCCCCTCCCCGCTCGGCCCGTGGGCCGCCCGGGGCCGCGAACTGCTGCGCGGCCACCGGCCGGTGGCCCGCACCGCGGGTCTGGCCGTGCTGCCCGACCCGGCCGGGGGGCCGCTGGTGGTCACCGGCGGCGCCGACGGCACCGCGCTGGCCGGGCCGGGCAGCCGCGACCGGCGCCTTCCGGCCGGCCAGGGCCTGTCCGCCGTACGGGAGTTGAGCGCCGGCTGGGCCGGACCCCAGGGCGAGCTGGTGGTCTGCGCCGAGGACCGCGGCGGCACCCTGTGGGTCGGTACGGCGACCGGCTGGTGGGAGGCGGCCCGCGGGGTCAACGGCCTGGCGGGCGCGGTCGGTTCGACCGGGGAGATGACGGTCTGGACGGCGGCCGGCGGCGCGCTGCGCTCCTACCGCTGGGCCCCCGGCCGCACCCTGACCGGGCAGGAACACCCCGGCTGCCCGGCCGACCGGGTGCTCGCCGCCGAGGAGGAGCGGCCCGGCGCCTGGCTGCTGCTGGTCGAGCACCGCGAGCGGGTGCTGAGCTGGCGGCCCGGCGCCGCGCGGCCGCCCGTCCCGGTGGGCCCGGCCGGGCCGCTGCGCGCCGGGGCGCTGGCCCGCACCTCCGCCGGACCGCAGGCCGCCACCCTGCGGGCGGACGGCTCGGTCCAGTTGCACACCCTCGGCGCGGCCGGGGCGGGCACCGAGATCGGCGACGGCGAGCCCTCGCTCGGCATCGCCATGGTGGGCCACCGCGGCGGCCCGACCGTCGCACTGGCCGGCGCGGGCGGCGTACGGCTGCGGCTGCCGGCCGGCGGCGCCTCCCGTCGGCCGCGCTGGTGGCGGCCCACGCTGCGTCCGGCCACCCGGGTCGCGCTGGCCATGGGCGATGACTGGAGGCTGTGCCTGGCGGCGGTGGTGGAGGGCGAGTTGCAGGTGTGGCAGGAAGACGCGGCATACCGCTGGCAGGCGGTGGGGCTGCCGGAGGACTGACCGGCCGGACCGACGCCGAGGCCCCGGAACCCTTTGCGGGGTTC
>NZ_JBSHBN010000128.1:0-26586 GCF_053612025.1 Kitasatospora sp. NPDC054768 | reverse complement strand
TCGGCGAAGATGATGTCGGGCTTGCCGGCCAGGGCGCGGGCGCAGGCGACGCGCTGCTGCTGGCCGCCGGAGAGCTGGGAGGGGCGGTGGCTGAGGCGGCCGGAGAGGCCGACGGTGTCGACGACGCGGTCGAGCCAGGCCTTGTCGACCTTGCGGCCGGCGATGTCCATCGGGAGGGTGATGTTCTCCAGGGCGGTCAGGGTGGGGAGCAGGTTGAAGGCCTGGAAGATGAAGCCGATGTGGTCGCGGCGCAGCTGGGTGAGCTGCTTGTCCTTGAGGCCGACGAGCTCGGTGTCGCCGATGGTGGAGGAGCCGGACGTGACGGTGTCCAGGCCGGCCATGCAGTGCATGAGGGTGGACTTGCCGGAGCCGGACGGGCCCATGATGGCGGTGAACTCGCCCTGGGGGAAGGTGACGCTGACGTTGTCGAGGGCGACGACGCGGGTCTCCCCCTCCCCGTAGACCTTGTTCAGGCTGGTGGCTCGGGCGGCCGCCCGCCCGGTGTGGACGGCGGTTGCGGGGAACGTCACGTGGACTCCTCGAACGGATTAACGGAATGTTTAACTCCGTGACATCATCCCAAGCTGTTCGAACGCGATGTGTATGCCGCGCGGACGGTCGGCCCCCGCCCACCCGGCGGGGTGGCGGGGGCGATCTCCTCCTCAGGTATGACGCCGGCCCCTGAGGGATCTGGTCCCGGCCGACTACTCGACCGCCACGCCGAAGGCCGCCGCCAGCCCGGCCAGACCGTTCGTCACCACCCGCCCGGACGGGCTGAACTCCCAGCCGCCGGCGCCCCGGCGGAACGCCCCGAGCAGCATCGCGGTGTCCGGCACCCCGCCGGTCGGTCCCGCCCAGGCGTCCGGACCGCCCGCGCCCGGCCCGTACGCGGCGGCGAGAGCCAGCCCGTGCACGTAGCCGAGCGGCAGCGCCGGGTGCTCCTCCTCCTCGGTGGACACGGCGACCACCACCTCCTCGACGGCGGCCGGCAGCCGGTGCAGGTCCAGCGCCAGCCGGGCCGCCCGGGTCGGCTCGCCCGGTACCGAGCGGGTCGGATGCAGCCGGACGGAACCGTCCGGGTCCTGCGGGCTGTTGAAGAACACGAAGTGCTCGTCGCTCAGCACCCGGCCGCCCGCGCACAGGAACGCGGTGACGTCCAGCTCCACCGCGTCCCCGCCGGCCGTCCGGCTCTGCCAGCTCACCGTGAGGGCGGTCTCGCCCGCCCCCTCGGGACCGCCGTTCGCGGCGGTGGTGGCGGTGGCAGCGGCGGCGCCGGCATCCCCGGACCCGCCGCCGAGCCGGCCGCGCAGACCCTGCTCGGCGAGCAGGACGACCAGCTCCGGACCGCTCACCAGCGTCAGCGGCTTGCCCTCGATGTAGCTGTACGAGCCGCGGCCGAAGCCCGCGGTGGTGACCAGGATGCCCTTGTTCGCGCCGTGGTGGCGGACGGTCGACTCCAGGTCGCGCACCGCCGTCGGCGGGACGGTCTTCTTGTAGCGCTTCGCCTGGATCACGATCTTGCCGCCGGTCACCGGGTCCAGGTCCTCCGCCACCACGTCCACCCCGACGTCGCCGCTGCGGGCCGTGGTCATCACCCGGAAGCCGCGCAGCCGGAACAGCTCGGCGATCAGGTCCTCGAACTCCAGCGGGTCCATCTCGAACAGGTCCGGCTCGTCCTCGCCGCCGTGCCCGGCCAGGATCCCGCCGACGCTCTCCGGCCGCCGGTCCGGGCGCACCTCGTCCAGCCGCTCCGGGCGCGCCGACAGCCGGCCGCCCAGGCCCTGGAAGCACTCCAACGGATCCACCCGGTCCAGTGCCAGGCCGGCGAAGCCGGCCCGGGTCGCGGTCAGGGTGGACAGGAAGCGCTCGGCCTCCCGGCCGGTCGCCGGGTCGATGCCGAGGACGAAGCCGTTCAGCACCACCGAGTCCAGCAGCCCGTCCCGGTCCGCCCGGAACAGCTCCGCCGCCACCCGCAGTGCCGACTGCGCCAGCACCTGCCGGTACAGCGCCTTGCGCTCCGTCGCCGGGCGGGCCACCTCGGCCTCGCGGTCGTCCGACTTCACGTACCGCACCCGGGCGGCGGCCGGCACCACGTCCGGCCCGGGCAGCTCCCAGTCCACCACCAACTGGCGGCTCCCGGCGTCGAACGCCGCCACCAGCCGGTGCGGGAAGCCCTCCGGCCAGGCCGCCGAGGCGTACAGGCCCGCGGTGAAGTACTCCTGCACCGCCTCCGGCTCACCCGCCCGCAGCCGGCGCAGCAACTCCTCGGTCCGCGCGGCCAGCTCCTCCTGCTGCCGGCGGGACTGCTCGGCCCAGGCCAGGTACTCCTGGTGGTACCCGGCCAGCCGCTGCTGCCGGTCCGCCTCCCGGGCCTGGGCGGCGTACCAGTCCTGCTCGAACCGGGCCCGGGCCTGGGCCAGGTACTGCTCGTACTGCTGCCGCACCCCCGGGTTGCGGGCCTGGACCGGGTCCGGCGGCGGCACGAAGTACCGGGCCGAGGACTGGTCCGGCATCGGCACCGGCTCGCCCAGCGGACCAGGATCGAACGGGGGCACCGCCGGCGGCGCCAGCAGGGCCTGCGGGCCGAAGGCCGGCGCGGCCAGCCCGGCGGCCAGCAGCCCCCTCAACTCCTCGACCCGGGCGTCCAGTTCGGCCGTCCGCCGGGCCACCTCCGCCTCCCGCGACTGCTGGTGGGCGCGCAGCGCCTCGCGCTCGTCGCGGGCCGCCGCCTTCTGCGTCTCGCGCTGCTCCCGCTCCCGGCGGCGCAGTTCCGCCGCCTCGGCGCGCCACCGGGCCTCCTCCCGGCGCTGCTGCTGTCGCTGCGCCTCCGCCCAGATCGCCAGCACCCCGCTGCTCCGCCGCCCCGACACCGTCCGTCCACCCCATTCGCCTCGCGCCGACCGGCCGCCGCGGCACCGCCTCCCGGCTGCGCCGCCGACCGCGCCCGCAACAATAGAACGTGAACACCCCGCCGGGCCAAGCGCCGGTGACCTGCGGGGCTTTCGGGCGGGGCGACGGCGCCGGAGGGCGTGGCGGCCGAGGTGGCGGAAGCCGACGCGGGCCTGTCCGGCGGTGTGTCGCCGGACAGGCCCACGGGCTCCCGCGCCGTGCTGTCGCGGGGTCAGGAGGAGACGGCGTCGGCCTTCTGGATGGTCGCCCCGAGGTCGCACCAGGTGGTCGAGGTGCCGCCGGACTCGACGCGGTTGCCGTAGTGGGTGTAGTTGCCGTAGCCCGGCTTGTAACAGACGATCCGGCCGGTGAAGGCCGAGCCGACGCAGCGGATCGAGGCGCCCGCGTGGCCGCCGCTGCCGGTGAAGTAGGACGGCGCGTTGCAGCTCAACGCGGTCGTGGTGGCCGAGGCCGGGCCGGCGGCCAGGAGCAGGCCCGAGGCGGCGAGGGCGAGAGCGCCGGTGGTGGCGGCGGCACGCTGGAGAATGCGCATGGCTGTTCCCTTCCCGAGGGGGATCGTTCGTGAGGGATTCACTGACGAGGACGCTAGCCGTGCGTTTTGACGGGGTCACGTCGACCCGAGGGCCCGTCGAGCGGGGTTCGAGCGGAGGTCCGGCCGCCTCCCGCCCGCCAGGGCCCGGAGGCTCCGCGGGAGCGGCCGGCCTGTCGGTGGCACCGGGTAGTCTCGACGGCTACCGACGGCAAGGAGAGACGTGACGATCCCCCCGCAGCACCCGGAGCCCCAGGGCCGCCCCGCCGGCTGGATCTCCACCGGCCTGAGCTGGCAGGACGGCCGCGCCCTGCTCGGGGCCGTGTGCGGAGCCCGGGTGCACGAGCGCGAGGTGGCGCCGGGGGCGGAGGTCGGCTGGCTGCTGGGCGGCCCGCGCCGCTGCGTCGGGGCCTGGCTGGCGGGGGCGACGGAGCGCACGCCCTGCCCGCACCACGCGGTGATCGATCCGGCCGGCGGGGCGACCCAGTGCCCGGCGTGCCAGAGCGTGGACCGCGGCCTCGCCCTGGCCCGGGACCAGATCCTCGACGACGGCCGCACCTACCTGCTCTACCTCGCCTGGTTCGGCGAGGGTCTGCTCAAGGTCGGCCTCACCGCCGAGCAGCGCGGCGACAGCCGGCTGCTCGAACAGGGCGCGTTGGCCTACGCGTTCACCGCCCGCGGCGCCCTGCCGGCGGTCCGGCGCGCCGAACTCACCGTCGCCGCCTCGGGCCTGGCCCGCGAGCGGTACAAGTCCCGGCTCAAGACCGAGCACTGGTGGTCGCACGGGGACGCCCCGTACCGCCGTACGGTGCTCGCCGAGGCCCGTGCCCAGGCGCACCGGCTGCTGGACGGCCATGCCGTGGAGCTGCTCGCCGACCGCCCGGTGGGCGACCACGTCGAGCGCTACGGCCTGGCCGGCGGCGCCCCGGAGGTGTACCGGGAGATCGTCGGGCTGGCCGACGGCGCGGTCGTCGCGGGCCGGCTCCGGCCGCCGGTGGGCCGGCACCTCTTCCTCGACCAGGCGGACGGCTCCGGCCCGCTGCTGCTGGACACCCGGCTGCTCACCGGCTGGACGCTCGGCCCGGTCACCGGCCGCGGTTCCACGGGCCTGACCCTGCGCGAGCGACTGCGTCCGCCGGAGCCGGACACCCAGGAGGCGCTGTTCTGAGAGCGTTCGCGGAACCGTTCCGACCAGTATGGTTGCGTAATAAAACCGCAAGGGCCTGACCTCGGCCTTGCGGTTTTAATTTGCTACCACTTTGGAGGCGAAGACGAGGGGCGCGGTGCAGACCGGCGCCCGCGAGCGGGCGCCGGCCGGTCGGTCAGCCGCTGATCAGGGCCAGGAGCTGGTTCGCGAGTCCCAGCGCCGGGGCGGCCGCCTCGCCGACGCTCTGGGCCAGGCCGGCCAGCAGCAGCAGGGTGTTGCGCCGGCGGCCCGGCTCCTCGGCGGCGGGGCTGGTCAGCACCGGCAGGGCCTCGGCGAGGCTCTGCCGGTCCGCCTCGTGGAGCCGGCCGTCCCGGGCCAGCTCGGTGACCACGGCGGCGAGCCGGGCGAACAGCGCGGCGACCTCCGGCGGCAGGGCCTGGTCGGCGGCCGGGCCGTTGTTGTGCTGGATGCCGACGTTGTTGCTGCCGCCGTGGATGGTGACCCGGTCGCCGTACTGGACGTTCGGGCGCTCGTTCTCGCTCACTTGCTGACTCCCGTGTTTCCCTGGCCGCCGTAGATGTTGACGCTGTCGCCGAACTGGTACTGCCGCAGGTCCACGCTGATGCTCTGGACGACCTGCTGGAACTCGGCCTGCGGGTTCTCGATCGCGCGGGTGATGACGGCCTGCAGCTCGAACGCCGGCTGCGCGGTGTGCCAGGCCAGCACCGCGGTCGGCGGGCCCGCCGTGTCCACGGCCAGCACGTACAGGTCGGGCCGGCGCAGCACCGGCCAGGTGAAGATCAGGAAGTAGACCGCCACGAGGATCAACGCGCCGACGACCATCCCGCCGGACCCGGAGTCCGAGGACGAGCCGCCGGTGGCCTGCGAGATCACGAACACGGGCACGAAGACGACCAGGGCGAAGGCGAGCAGCCGCAGGAGCGCGCGGCGCCGGCCGGGCACGATCAGGGCGGTGCCGACCCTGGCCACGTTGGCAAGCGGGTACGCCGCCTGCCCGATCCAGAGGATGCGGTTGGTGACCGCGATCCGGGTGGTGGTCGGGGCACCGGTGGAACCGCTCGCGAAGGCCGGCGGCGGTGCGGTGGGCGGTGGCGGCCCGAACGGGGCCGGTGTCGGCGGCCCGCCGGGCGGCGGCGGAACGAACGGGAAGGAGCCGGTCTGGCCGGCCCGGGTCGAATCGGCAGGATCGGTCGGCTGCATGGCCATGTCCCCCAAGACTGTCGTGCAGGGGAGGACAATGTGCCAGCATGTTCCGGGTCTGCACAAGTTCATTGTCGTGCCCGATAACTGACATATCGTCGGTTCGTATGCCCTGCCGACTGCCGACTGCGGGCCGTCAGCTCAGCTTGCCGCGCAGCACGCCCGGGCCGGAGCGGGCCCGGCGGGACAGCGGCGGGCGGGACGGGCGGACGTCGGCGCGGGCCGGCTGCTCGGCCGCCTCCGCGGCCCGCCCGGCCAGCGCGGCCCGGGCGGCGGCCAGTGCGACCCGGGCGAGCAGCGGGTCCTCCCGGACACCGGCCGCGTGCTTGGCGCTCTGGCAGGCGGCGCACCAGACCGGCGAGGCCGGCCCGTCCGGGTACACCATCTCCTCGGGCGGCAGATAGTGCCCACCGCACTCGACGCACTCGAAGACGAACCTCATCCGACGATCACCGTCCCGGATCCGTGGCACCGACCGCAGGGCGACCAGAACGTGTGGACGCTGGGCACCATGCTTCCTTCCTCGTCCAGTTCGACCGTTGCCTCGGTCTTCTGGGTCCCCCCGGACCCGCCGCAACCGGAACAGGACTGAACCTCGGGCATATGCCGTCCTTCCGTGGCGGAGCACCACCGTAGCGCGATTCTCCGTCAGGAAGCACCGCCCGCCGGGATCCGCCACCCGTACGGGTAGCGCGAACCACCGCCGCACGCCCCGCGGCAAACGGCGTCGGCCCCCGCCTGAGCACCAGAACGGGGGCCGACCGCAGGAGGGGAGTCGTCAGCCGCGGGCGGCCCGCAGGAACTCCCGGTTCATCGCCGCGATGCTGGGCAGCGGGATGCCCTTGGGGCAGGCGGTGGCGCACTCGCCGGTGTTGGTGCAGCCGCCGAAGCCCTCGGCGTCCATGGCCGAGACCATGTTCCGCACCCGGGCGGCCCGTTCCGGCGCGCCCTGCGGCAGCACGTTGAGGTGCACCACCTTGGCGGAGGTGAAGAGCATCGCCGAGCCGTTCGGGCAGGCCGCCACACAGGCGCCGCAGCCGATGCACTCGGCGTGCTCGAAGGCGGTGTCGGCGACCTCCTTGGGGACGGGTGTGGCGTGCGCCTCGGGGGCGCTGCCGGTGGGGGCGGTGATGTAGCCGCCGGAGCCGATGATCCGGTCGAAGGCCGAGCGGTCCACCACCAGGTCCTTGACCACCGGGAAGGCCGCCGCCCGCCAGGGCTCGACGTCGATGGTGTCGCCGTCCTGGAAGTGCCGCATGTGCAGCTGACAGGTGGTGGTGCGCTCGGGTCCGTGCGCCCGGCCGTTGATGACCATGCCGCAGGCGCCGCAGATGCCCTCGCGGCAGTCGTGGTCGAAGGCGACCGGCTGGTCGCCGCGGGTGATCAGTTCTTCGTTGAGGGTGTCCAGCATCTCCAGGAAGGACATGTCCGGGCTGATCCCGCTGACCTGGTAGGTGGTCATCGAGCCGGGTGCGTCCGGGCCGGCCTGGCGCCAGATGCGCAGGGTGAGGTTCACGCGTAGCTCCGCTGGGTGGGGTGGACGTGCTCGAAGTCGAGTTCCTCGCGGTGGAGGACGGGTGCCGCGCCGGTGGCGGTGAACTCCCAGGCGGCGGCGTAGGAGAAGTCCTCGTCGCGGCGGGCGGCCTCGCCGTCGGGGGTCTGGCTCTCGGTGCGGAAGTGGCCGCCGCAGGATTCGGCGCGGTGCAGTGCGTCCAGGCACATCAGTTCGGCCAGTTCGAAGTAGTCGACGAGCCGGTTGGCCTTCTCCAGCGACTGGTTGAGTTCCTGCCCGGTGCCGGGCACCTTGATCCGGCGCCAGAACTCCTCGCGCAGCCGCGGGATCCGCTCCAGCGCCCGCCGCAGTCCGGCCTCGTCGCGGGCCATCCCGCACTCGTTCCAGAGCAGTTCGCCGAGTTCGCGGTGGAAGGAGTCCGGAGTGCGGTCGCCGTCCACCGCGAGGATCAGGTTGAGCCGGTCCTCGACCTCGGCCTCCACCTCGGCGAGCACCGGGTGGTCGGCGGGTACGGCGGGCAGCGGGTGGCGGGCCAGGTAGTCGTTGATGGTCGGCGGCAGCACGAAGTAGCCGTCGGCCAGGCCCTGCATCAGGGCGCTGGCGCCGAGCCGGTTGGCGCCGTGGTCGGAGAAGTTGGCCTCCCCGATCGCGAACAGGCCGGGGACGGTGGTCTGCAGGTCGTAGTCGACCCAGAGCCCGCCCATCGTGTAGTGGATCGCCGGGTAGATCCGCATCGGCACCCGGTACGGGTCCTCGGCGGTGATCCGCTCGTACATCTCGAAGAGGTTGCCGTACCTGGCCTCGACGGCGTCCCGGCCCATCCGGCGGATCGCGTCGGCGAAGTCCAGGTAGACGCCCTGGCCGCCGGGCCCGACGCCGCGGCCCTCGTCGCAGACGTTCTTGGCGGCCCGGGAGGCGATGTCGCGGGGCACCAGGTTGCCGAACGACGGGTAGATCCGCTCCAGGTAGTAGTCCCGCTCCTCCTCGGGGATCTCGGCCGGCGGCCGGGTGTCGCCCCGCGCCTTGGGCACCCAGATCCGGCCGTCGTTGCGCAGCGACTCGCTCATCAGGGTGAGCTTGGACTGGTGGTCGCCGGAGCGCGGGATGCAGGTCGGGTGGATCTGGGTGAAGCACGGGTTGGCGAAGTACGCGCCGCGCCGGTGCGCCCGCCAGATCGCGGTGGTGTTGGAGTTCTTGGCGTTGGTGGAGAGGTAGAACACGTTGCCGTAGCCGCCGCTGGCGAGCACCACGGCGTCCGCGGTGTAGCTGCGGATCTCGCCGGTGACGAGGTCGCGGGCGACGATGCCGCGGGCCCGGCCGTCGACCACCAGCAGGTCGAGCATCTCGGTGCGCGGGTGCAGTTCCACGTTCCCGGCGGCGATCTGCCGGGAGAGCGCCTGGTAGGCGCCGAGCAGCAGCTGCTGGCCGGTCTGGCCGCGGGCGTAGAAGGTCCGGGAGACCTGCACGCCGCCGAAGGACCGGGTGTCGAGCAGACCGCCGTACTCGCGGGCGAAGGGCACGCCTTGGGCCACGCACTGGTCGATGATCTCCACCGACACCTGGGCCAGCCGGTGCACGTTGGACTCGCGGGCGCGGAAGTCGCCGCCCTTGACGGTGTCGTAGAACAGCCGGCGGATCGAGTCGCCGTCGTTGCGGTAGTTCTTGGCCGCGTTGATGCCGCCCTGGGCGGCGATCGAGTGGGCGCGCCTGGGGGAGTCCTGGAAGCAGAACTGGACGACGTGGTAGCCCTGTTCGGCCAGGGTGGCGCCGGCCGCGCCGCCGGCCAGGCCGGTGCCGACCACGATCACGGTGTGCTTGCGCCGGTTGGCCGGGTTGACCAGCTTGGCGTCGAACCGCCGCTGGTCCCAGCGCTGTTCGATCGGGCCGGCGGGGGCCCTGGTGTCGGCGACCGGCTCGCCGAGGGTGTACTCCAGGTAGCTCATGTCAGCACTGCTCGCTTCACCACTGCTCACTTCACGACTCCGGTCATCACGGCCACGGGGACGGACAGGAACCCGGCCGTCAGCACCAGGGCCAGGCCGTTCGCGATCAGCTTGAGCGCCCGGTCGCGGCGGGCGTTGTTGGCGCCGAGGGTCTGTGCGGCGCTCCAGAACCCGTGTCGGACGTGCAGGCCGACGGCCAGCATCGCGACGACGTAGAACACGTCGACGTACCAGCGGCCGAAGGAGGCCACGATGTTCTGGTACGGGTGGCCGTGCTCGGCGGCCGGGTTCACGGTCAGCGTGGTGAGGTCCAGGACGTGCCAGACGATGAACAGCGCCAGGATCACCCCGCCCCAGCGCATGGTCCTCGTCGCGTAGCTCGCCCGGCGGCGCTTGTGCACGTACCGGCTCGGGCGGGCGGCCAGGTCGCGGCGGCTGAGCTGGTACGCGGAGACGCCGTGCAGCACCACGGCGGCCAGCAGGCCGGCCCGGGCGATCCACAGGAACCACTCGTGGCCCAGGAAGGGCTGCCCGATGGTGCGCAGCCAGGCCGCGTAGCCGTTGATGTCGTCCGGGCCGAAGAACACCTTGAGGTTCCCCAGCATGTGTGCGACCAGGTACAGCAGCATGGCCAGTCCGGTGACGGCCATGACCGCCTTCTTGCCGACGGTCGACCGCCACAGGGTCGCCAGGGTGGACGGGTGCCGGGCCGTCCGAGTCGCGGTTGTCATGGCTGCAACGGTAGGGACGGTGGGTCGGGTGCGTCCAAGACATGATGCGGCTCGTGACGATAGGCACTGACTATCGATGCGGCCTATCCTGGCCCTGTGCAGCTCCAGCAACTCCGCTACTTCCTGGCCGTCGCCGAGACCCGGCACTTCACCCGGGCCGCCGAGGCGGCACACGTCGCCCAGCCGTCGCTCTCGCAGCAGATCCGTTCGCTGGAGCGGGAGTTGGGTGCCGAACTGTTCCACCGCACCCGGGGCAACATCGCGCTGACCGACGCCGGGGACGCCCTGCTGCCGCTGGCCCGGCGCATCCTCGCGGACACCGAGAGCGCCCGGCTGGCCGTGCAGGAGACGGTCCAGCTGCGCCGCGGCCGGGTCCGGCTGGGCGCGCCGCCGAGCCTGTGCACCAGCCTGGTGCCGGACGTGCTGCGGGTCTTCCGGGACCGCTACCCGGGGGTGACGCTGGTGGTCCGGGAGGGCGGCTCGCGCGATCTGGTCGGCTGGCTGGCGGCGGGGGAGCTGGACCTCGCGCTGATCATCACCCGGCCGGGCGGGGAACAGGAGCCCGCGCCGGCGGTCACCGAACTGCTGCACGAGGAACTGGTGCTGGTCGCCGCCGAGGGGCGGGCCCGGCGCAAGGTCCGGGTGACGGAGTTGAAGGACCGGCCGCTGGTGATGTTCCGGGAGGGCTACGACGTCCGGGAGGCGACCCTGGCGGCCTGCCGGGCGGCCGGGTTCGAGCCGCGGTTCGCGGTGGAGGGCGGCGAGATGGACGCGGTGCTGGGCTTCGTCCGGGCCGGGCTCGGGCCCGCCGTCGTCCCCGGCATGGTGGCCGCCCGCTCCGGCCTCGCGGTGACCGCGTTCGCCGGGCCCGGCCTCGGCCGCACCATCGCCGTCGCGCACGGCCACGAGGTGCCGCCCACCCGCGCGGCGGAGGCCCTGCGGGAGACCCTGTTGGCGCACCTGCGCGACGCCGCACGCGACGGCGAACTGCCGCCGGGCACCCGGCTGTTGCTGCCGTGAGCCCGTCGCGAGGCGGAGGACGGGGGCCGGGGGCGGGTAGCCGGAGGACGGCCTGCCGCGCGGAGGGGGCGGGGCGCTCCCGTCAGCGGATCCGGCGGGCGACGGGCCCGCTACGCGGCGGGCGGGGTTCCGCCCGAGCGCAGCGTGAGCAGGGTGATCTCGCTCGGGGCGAAGACCCGGAAGGGCGGGCCCCAGAAGCCGGTGCCGCGGCTGGTGTAGAGCTGGGTCCGCTCCCCGTGCCGGCTCAGGCCGTGCACCACCGGCTGATCGATGCGGACGAGGAAGTTGAACGGCCAGATCTGGCCGCCGTGGGTGTGCCCGGAGACCTGCAGATCGATGCCGGCGGCAGCGGCCTGCGGGACGTACTTGGGCTGGTGGGCGACGAGCAGGACCGGCAGGGCCGGGTCCGCCCCCGCCAGTGCGCCGAGCAGGTTCGCGCGGTGTCCGGCCAGGCCGGAGGACTCCGCGGTCACGTCGTCCACGCCGGCGAGCACGAGGGCGTCCCCGCCGCGCTCCACCACCACGTGGCGGTTGTGCAGCGGCTCCCAGCCCAGGTCCGCCATCCGGTCCAGCCAGCCCTGGGCCTCGCTGCCGTACTCGTGGTTCCCCGTGACGTAGACCCTGGCCAGCCGCGACCGGATCGTCCCGAGCGGCGCGGACTGCTCCCGGCGCTGGGCGGGGGTGCCGTCGGCGATGTCGCCGGCGTGGACCACGACGTCCGCGTCGAGCGCGTTGACCGCCTCGGTGACCCGCGCCGACCAGCCCGCCCGGTCGATCGGCCCGTAGTGGGTGTCGGCCAGCACCACGACCCGGGTCCCGTCCAGACCGGCGCCGAGCCGCGGGACGCGCACGTCCACCCGCTTCACCCGGGGCACGCGCATCGCCTCGTGGTGCCCCCAGCCCAGCAGCCCGGCCGAGACCACGGCGACGGCCACGGCCACCGCCCTGGCCCGGTCGGTGCCGCCGACGTCGAGCCCGACGAGCACCAGGTTCACCGCGCCGCCCAGCACCGACCAGGTGAACAGCACCCAGATCATCCCGAGGCTGGTGTCCGCGACGCGGGCGGCCCGGTCGCTGCGCCGCCGCCCGTGGCCCGCGACCATCAGGAAGGGGAAGGAGACCAGCCAGCCGGCGAGGACGACCGTGCCGGCCAGGAGGACCGGGAACGGCCAGTCGGCGCCGGAGGCGAACAGCGTCCACCAGGGCGGCAGGCACAGGAGGACGAGGACGAGCACGAGGACCGTCAGCCGCCGGACCAGGGAACGCCGGCGCCGGGCACCCCCGCCCGGGGCCTCCGTGCCCGCGGCGGGCCGGGGGGCGGCCACGACGGTCTCCGGGCCCTCGCGGTCCGCCGACCGGTGTCCCGACTCCAACTCCATGGATTCGCCTGCTGTCACCGCGTTGCCCTCACATCCGCTGCCGTGCCCTCGATCCCCATCATCCGGCAGACCGTTGCCGCCGGGCCCATCCGGGGGCCGCCCTCGTCATCCGGTCCGTGAAACCCCGGACCGGGCCCGGGCCTCAGCCGCCGCCGTAGGTGGACTGGGTGACCGCGAAGACGTTGCGTCCGCCCGTGGTCTCCTGCAGCGACCACAGCAGGTCGGGCTCGGTGGCGTCCTCCCAGTACGAGAGGCTCTCGCCGCCGCCCACCCAGGCGAAGGTCGAGGGGCCGGCGGTCGGGGTCCAGTAGTAGAGCTTCTTCTGCCCCGAGGAGTTGAACCACCAGCGGCCGTTGTGGGAGGCCACGCCGTTGAGGTTGTACCAGGGCAGTTGGAGGGCCTGGCCGGCGGTCGTCGTCGCGGCGAACGTCGTCGCCCCGGGGGCGAAGGGGAAGCGGACGGCCCTCGGCGGGCGGTTGGGGTAGTCGACGCAGTCCGCCTGGCAGGTGTACTCCGTCATCACGATCGACTTGCTGACCCGGTCGAGGGAGATCGACGACCACACCAGTTTGGGTCCGGTGGCGGTCTGCGCGGTGACCGTGCCGATCTGGGGCAGCACGTACGCGTAGTTGTGGGCGTAGTAGACGGAGCCGGACTGGCGGCCGATCCGGTCGGCGGTGCCGCCGGTGTCGGTGTTGAGGATCTTGCGCATGTCGAAGACGCGCATGCCGCGGCCGGTGTCGGCGACGTAGAGGTAGTCGCCGTACCAGGAGACGCCGCCGGCGTGGATCGGGATGTCCTTGAAGTCCGGCGCGGCCGCGGTTCCGGTCGGCTCCACCAGGAGGATCTTGCGGTACTTGTTGGGGTAGGTGGCGTCCCAGTCGGCCAGGGTGATCCGGCTGCGCTGCTGGGCGCCGTCGCAGCCGTCCTTGGTGTACCAGCTCACCAGCACGAGCTGGTGGCCGTCGTAGTTGCCGCTGTTCGCCGTCCCCACGGCGTCCCGGCTCGTGGTGATGCCCTGGGGGAAGCTCTGGCAGTCGGAGTTGTCGCCGTCGTCGAACCGGAAGCCGGTGGACAGGCCGGCCACGGAGAAGGACGCGGGGAGCGGCTGCCGGTCGTGGTTCGCGTTCTCCATCACCGTGTGCACGGCGGAGGTCCCCAGCGTCGTGGCGAGCGCCGAGTTGAGTGTGTCGTACTGGTGGTAGTCCGAGGTGAGGGTGTAGTCGGACGCGGTCAGGGCCGTCGGCGCCGCAGCGGCCGCCGCCGGCGAGGCGCCGGCGATCGTGCCGGTGACGAGCAGTCCGGCCGCGAGCAGCGCTCGTGCCGCTGTTCTGACGTGACGGAACATCAAGGTGAGCCCTCCGTGCGAAATGGATCAACGGGGCCACACACGGTAGGGCGCGTTGAGCATGTCCGCAACACCCCGAGGAGGGCCGACGCGGACCCCGGAACAGCCGCCGGCGCGGGCAGGAGCCGACACGGCGCCCGGCCCTTCGCCCCGGCCCCGGCGCGTCCTCCCCGGGTGCGCACACGGCGAAGGCCCGGGGCTGCGGGCCCCGAGCCTTCGTGGTGCGCGCGCGGTCAGGCCGGCAGTGCGGCCTCGATCGCGGTGATCAGCTCCGGCGCCTCCGGGTCGACCGGGGGGCGCAGGCGCGCGACGACGGTGCCGTCCGGGGAGATCAGGAACTTCTCGAAGTTCCAGGAGACGTCCCCGGCCTGGCCGTCGGCGTCGGCGACCTCGGTGAGCTTGGCGTACAGCGGGTGGCGGTCCTCGCCGTTGACGTCGATCTTCTCGAACAGCGGGAAGGTCACGCCGTAGGTGGTGGAACAGAAGGTGCGGATCTCCTCGGCGCTGCCCGGCTCCTGCCCGGCGAACTGGTTGCAGGGGAAGCCCAGCACGGTGAACCCGCGCCCGGCGTACCGCTTCTGGAGCCGCTCCAGGCCCTCGTACTGCGGGGTCAGGCCGCACCGGGAGGCGACGTTGACGATGAGCAGCGCCTTGCCCTTGTGGTCGGCCAGCGAGGTGGCCGCGCCGTCGAGGGTGCGCAGCGGGATGTCGTACAGGCTCACGGGAGTGGTCCTTTCGGGGAGTCGTCGGGCCGGGCCTCTTCCGGGGCCACGGTAGCGGCCGTGACCTGATCAACCGCGGTCGGCGTGCCGGTGTTCCGGGTGCGGGGGCGCGTGGGGGCGTGCGGAGCGGCTCGTCCGCCCCCGCACGACCGGTCCGCGCGAGCGGCCGCGGGTCGAGCGCGCGTTCAGAGCGCCAGCGGCCTGATGGCCGTCGGGGCGTGCTCCGGGAGGGTGGCCGTCTCCTCGAACTCGTTGACCTTGTCGATGTCGGCGGCGGCCATCGAGATGTTGGTGACCCGCTCCAGGATCGCCTCGACCACGACCGGGACGCGGAACTCCGCGGCCAGCTTCTTGGCCTCCTCGAACGCGGGCAGCAGGCCCTGCGGCTCGGTGACCCGGATCGCCTTGCAGCCCAGGCCCTCGACGACCTTGACGTGGTCGACGCCGTAGACGCCCAGCTCCGGGGAGTTGACGTTCTCGAACTCCGGGTTGACCTGGTAGTCGATGTCGAAGTTGCGCTGCGCCTGGCGGATCAGGCCCAGGTAGGAGTTGTTCACCAGCACGTGGACGTACAGGATGCGGTGCTGGGCGCCGACCGCCAGCTCCTCGATCATGAACTGGAAGTCGTAGTCGCCGGAGAGCGCGACGACCTGGCCCCCGGGGTCGGCGGTGGCGACGCCCAGCGCGGCCGGGACGGTCCAGCCGAGCGGGCCGGCCTGGCCGCAGTTGATCCAGTGCCGCGGCCGGTAGACGTGCAGTAGCTGCGCGCCGGCGATCTGGGACAGGCCGATGGTGGTGACGTAGCGGGTCTCCGGGCCGAAGGCCCTGTTCATCTCCTCGTACACGCGCTGCGGCTTGAGGGGCACGTCGTCGAAGTGGGTGTGGCGCTGGAGCAGGGCCTTGCGCTCCTGGGTGGAGGCGGCCCAGGTGCCGCGGTCCTTGAGGGTGCCGGCGGCCCGCAGCTCGCGCGCCACCTCGACGAACAGTTCCAGCGCGACCTTGGCGTCGGAGGCGATGCCGAGGTCCGGGGCGAAGATCCGGCCGAGCTGGGTGGGCTCGATGTCGACGTGGACGAAGGTGCGGCCCGCGGTGTAGACGTCCAGGCCGCCGGTGTGGCGGTTGGCCCAGCGGTTGCCGATGCCGAGGACGAAGTCGGAGGCGAGGAAGGTCTCGTTGCCGTAGCGGTGCGAGGTCTGCAGGCCGACCATGCCGGCGTTCAGCCGGTGGTCGTCCGGGACGATGCCCCAGCCCATCAGGGTCGGGACCACCGGGACGCCGGTGAGCTCGGCGAACTCCAGCAGCAGCTCGCCGGCGTCGGCGTTGATGACGCCGCCGCCGGCGACGATCAGCGGGCGCTCGGACCGCTGGAGCAGCGCGACGGCCTTCTCGATCTGGGTGCGGTTGGCGGCCGGCTTGTAGACCGGCAGCGGCTGGTAGGCCTCCGGGTCGAAGTCGATCTCGGTGAGCTGGACGTCGATCGGCAGGTCGATCAGGACCGGGCCGGGGCGGCCGGAGCGCATCAGGTGGAAGGCCTGCTGGAACACGCCGGGGACCTGCGCGGCCTCCAGCACGGCGGGGTCCGTCGGGGCGTCAAGAGGAGTTCAACAGAATGTGGAAGCCTCGGGCGGGGTCGGCGGTGGGGTGGCGGCGGGGCGCCGGTGGGTCGGCGGCGGGGCGGGAGAACGGGCCGGGAGCAGGGCGGCGCGGCGCGGCCGGACCGGCAGGGATTCGCATGCCCGAACGGCAGTCGCGCTGGTGTACCCGGGGAACCGGACGCTCCGCGCCGGGAAGCGCAGCCGGTGTGCAGTGGCGGTGAAGGGACGGTGCCGGTCGTCGGCCCGCCCCGCCGCGCTGGGTACCGTCGGTGGCACGCCGGGCCCGTGACGTCCAACTGAGGCCGCGGCAGGGGGGTTTGGGAGCGCCGCGGAGCGGGTGAACTCCGCCGGTGGCCCCGTCCAGGACCAGCGTGCCCGGTCCGCCGCACCCGAGCGAGGGACGCACCCCCCTGGCCGCACCGACCCGACACCCGCCGCCGCGCTCTGGTCCGCCCGGACCCGCGGCCGTACCGCTGTCGCCGCCCCCGGCGCGGTCCCTTCCCCCCTTCTTCCTCGTGCTCCCCTTCTTCCTCGTGCTCCCCGCCCTTGCAACGGCGCGCCCGCTGCGGCGGGCGCGCGGAAGGAACGTCCCCATGCGCTGCTGCACCCCTGCCCGGTCCCTGGTGGTGACCGGGTGAACCCGCCGCCCCACCGGAGCGACAGCCCGCCGGGCCGCCTCCGCAAGCACGGCCCGCCGGGCCGGCCCCGCACCCCGGCCGCCGTCCTGCGCGCCGTCCCCTGGCGCCATGACCTGCCGGCCTCGCTGGTGGTGTTCCTGGTCGCCCTCCCGCTCTGCGTCGGCGTCGCCGTCGCCTCCGGCGTCCCGGCCGAACTCGGGCTGGTCACCGGGATCGTCGGCGGCCTGGTCGTCGGCCTGCTGCCCGGCAGCAGCCTCCAGGTCAGCGGCCCCGCCGCCGGACTGACCGTCCTGGTCGCCGACGCCGTCCAGCGCTTCGGCGCCGGCGCGCTCGGCCTGCTGGTGCTCGCCACCGGCCTGCTCCAGCTGGCGATGGGCGCCCTGCGGCTCGGCCGCTGGTTCCGGGCGATGTCCGCCTCGGTGGTGCACGGCATGCTGGCCGGCATCGGACTGACCCTGGTGTTCGGCCAGCTCTACGCGCTCGCCGACCGCCGCGCCCCCGCCACCGGGCCGGAGAAGATCGCCGGACTGCCCGCCCTCCTGGGCGACGTGCTGACCGCCGCGGCCAACCCGAGCGCGGTCGCCCTCGGCCTCGGCACCCTGCTGGTCCTGGTCGGCTGGAAGTACCTGCCGGAGCGCGCCGCCCGGGCCGTCCCCGCCCCGCTGGCCGCCGTCGGCCTGGCCGCCGCCGTCACCGCGGTCGCCGACCTGCCGGTGGCCCGGATCCGGGTGGCCGGACTGTTCGACGTGGTGCACCTGCCCGACCGCGAGTCGCTGACTGCTCTGGCCGGCACCGCCGGGCTCGGCACGGTCGTCGCCTTCACCCTGATCGCCTCCGCCGAGACGCTGTTCAGCGCCGCCGCCGTCGACCGGATGCACCACGGCCCGCGCACCCACTACGACCGCGAACTCACCGCCCAGGGCGTCGGCAACACCGTCTGCGGACTGCTCGGCGCGCTGCCGATGACCGCCGTGATCGTGCGCAGTGCCACCAACGTCCAGGCCGGCGCTCGCACCAAGGCCTCGCGGGTGCTGCACGGCGGCTGGCTGCTGCTGTTCACCGCGCTGCTGCCCGGCGCGCTCGGGCTGGTGCCGCTCACCGCGCTGGCCGCCGTCCTGGTGCACGCCGGCGCCAAGCTGGTGCCGCTGCGCCGGATCGTCGCGCTCTGCCGCGGGCACCTGGGCGAGGCGCTGGTGCTGGTGGTGACGGCGGCCGCGATCATCGCCACCGACCTGTTCGAGGGGGTGCTGATCGGCGTCGGCCTGGCGGTGGCCAAGTCCGCCTGGCAGACCTCGCACCTGCAGATCGCGGTGGAGGAGCAGCCGCAGCCGACCGGGGAGGCGCTGCACCGGGTGCGGCTGAGCGGCAACGCCACCTTCCTGCGGCTGCCCCGACTGCTGGACACCCTGGAGCGGCTGCCGGCGGACCGGCCGGTGGAGCTGGACTGGTCCGGGCTGCGCCACCTGGACCACGCCTGCACGGTGGCGCTGGTCTCCTGGGCCGCCCAGCACCGGGCCCGCTCCACCGCGCCGCTGGCGGTCGACCCGCCGCTGCCTGGCGTCGCCTGAGGTCAGGAGGCAGGCTCTAGCCTGGTCGCTGGTTCGGGTCGGCCCGGACCAGCGACCCGTGTCGTCCAGCACAAGGAGCGCAGAGCCGTGATCGCAGCTTTTTCGGTGACCCCGCTGGGGATCGGCGAGGACGTGGGGGAGGCGGTGGCCGCCGCCGTCCGGGTGGTGCGGGAGAGCGGTCTCCCGAACCGCACGGACGCGATGTTCACCAGCATCGAGGGGGAGTGGGACGAGGTGATGCCGGTGATCAGGGCGGCGATCGAGGCGGTGAAGGCGTACGGCAACCGGGTGAGCACGGTCATCAAGATCGACGACCGGGCCGGGGTCACCGACGGCCTCACCGCCAAGGTCGCCTCGGTCGAGCGGCACCTGGCCGCCGGGGGCCCGTCGGACCGCTGAGGGCCAGTCGGACCGTTGACGACCGACGGACCGTCAGGTGGGCTTCTCCGGAAGCTGGTTGGCTCTGGCCGGCCGATCAGACGGTCGGCGTCGGCCGGATCGCCGGCTCGGCCGCGGCGGCCGGCGGCCTGCGGGTGAGCAGTCGGTCCAGGGCGTACGGGCCCGAGCCGAGCGTCGCGATGGCCAGGAAGGCCCAGCAGAACAGCACCGAGGGCTCGCCCCCGTTCTGCAGGGGCAGCAGGGCGTGCTCCTGGTGGACGGTGAAGTAGGCGTAGGCCATCGAGCCGGAGCAGAGCAGGGCGGCCACCCTGGTGCCGGCGCCGAGCAGCACCAGGGCGCCGCCGACCAGCTGGATCAGCGCGGCCCACCAGCCGGGCCACTGGCCGAGCGGGACGGTGCCGCCGCCCTTGGCGCCGCCGAGCACGCCGAACAGCGAGGCGGCGCCGTGGCAGGCGAAGAGCAGGCCGACGACGATCCGAAAGGCCGTCAGCACGACGGGTCTGGCGGCGTCGGCGGTCTGCCGGGGGTGGTTGGGGCGGTGTGCGGGCATGCGAAACGCCTCCTGTGGGGGAAGGAGGTGGATGGGAGCGGTAAGGGTAGCCTTGGTCTAGTCCACTTGGCAATGCTCCGTCAGAGATCAGGTCTGGACCAATAGTTGCTCTTTCTTGACCGCTCGGTCCAGAAAGGGCTACTGTTCCCGGCATGGCGCGAACGAAGGAATTCGACCCGGACGCGGCGCTGCAGGCGGCCCTGGAGCTGTTCTGGCGGCGCGGCTACGAGGCGACGTCGATGGCCGACCTGGTCGAGCGGCTCGGCATCGCCCGGGCCAGCATCTACGCGACCTTCGGCAGCAAGCGCGAGCTGTACCTGCGGGCGCTGGAGCGCTACTGCGAGCAGAGCGACTCGGCACGGCTGCTCGACCTCTCCCGGCCCGGCCCGGCGCTGCCGGCGGTCAGGGCGCTGGTCCGCCGGTACGCCGTGACGGACGAGGAGGAGGGCCGGCGCGGCTGCTTCGTCACCAATACGGCGGTGGAGCTGGCCCCGCACGACCCGGCGGCGTCCCGCCGGGTGGAGGCGAGCCTCGACCGCCTGGAGACGCTGCTCACCGCCGCCCTGGCGCGGGCCGCCGCGCAGGGCGAACTGCCCGCCGGGCGGGATCCGCGGACGCTCGCCCGGATGCTGGTCGTGCTGCTGCAGGGCATCCGGGTGGTGGGCAAGACCGCCGACGGCGCGCCCCGGGCGCGGGACGCCGCCGAGCAGGCGCTGGCACTGCTGGACTGACGCCGGCCGGCCCGGGCCGGCGTCTTTTTCGGGGCTCATTCTTGACCGAACGGTCTTTATAGGGGGGAGGGTTTTACATGGCCGTCATCACTACCGGCCGGTACGGCTTCGCGCTGCTCGGTGTCGTCCAGGCAGTGCTGATCTTCACGATCATGATCCTGACCGTGCCGCTGCCGCTGGTGGCGCGGGAGTTCGGGCTCGGCCCGTCCGGGGTGCTGCTGCTCAGCGCCGCCTACGGGCTCTCCTTCAGCTCCCTGCTGCTGCTCGGCGGCCGCTTGACGGACCGCCACGGCGGCCGCCCGGTGCTCCGCGCCGGCCTGGCGCTGCTCGCCGCCGCCTCGATCGCCTGCGCCCTCGCGCCCGGCTACCCCGTCCTGCTGGCGAGCCGCTTCGTGCAGGGCGTCGGCGCCGCCCTCACCGCCCCGGCGGCGGTCGCGGTGGTCCGGGTGCTGCACCCCGAACCGGCTGCCTACCGGCGGGCGATGGCCACCTGGGGCGGTCTGTCGGTGCTCGGGGCCACCGTCGGCAGCGTGGTCTCGGGCGCGGTCGCCGCGGCGGTCTCCTGGCGCTGGCTGTTCGCGGTGCCCGTACTGGTCGCCCTGCTCGGCCTCGTCCGTTCCGCGGCCCTGCCCGCGGCCGCCCCGGTCGGCACCCGCCCGGCGCTGGACCTGCGCGGTGCCGCCCTCGCCACCGCCGGTGTCTGCGCGGCGAGTTACGCTCTGGTGGCCTCCACCGAACACGGCTGGCGCAGCCCCGGGACGTACGGCCCGCTGGTCGCCGGTGCGCTCCTGCTGTCGGCCTTCGCCGCCGCCGAACGCCGCACCGCCGACCCGCTGCTGCCGCCCGGCTTCCTCGCCGACCGGCGCCGGGCCACCGCGCTCGCGGCCGTCATGGCCACCGCCGCCGGCACCGCGCTCACCTTCGTCCTGCTGTCGCTCTACCTCCAGCAGCTGCGCGGCTGGAGCGCCGCGGCCACCTCCGCCGCCTTCCTGCCGTACGCGGCCGTCCTGCTGCTCTCCAGTCGGCTCGCCGGCCCGCTGAGCGTCCGGTACGGCCCGGTGGCGGTCACCGCCGGCGGCCTCGCCCTGGCCGCCGCCGGACTCGGCCTGCTGGCCGGGCTCGGCCCCGGCAGCGGCTACGCCCTCGGACTGCTGCCCGGACTGCTCCTGCTGCCCGCCGGCGCCGCCGCGGCCTTCGCCGGTGCGACCGTGCTCGCCACCGGCGGGGTGCCGCCCGAGCGCACCGGACTGGCCGCGGGAGTGTTCAACACGGCCATGGAACTCGGCCCCACCGCCGTACTGGCCGCCCTGATGGCGCTCGCCGCCACCCGCCCGAGCGTGGTCGGCGGCTACGCCGCGGCCTTCGCGGCGGCCGCCGTCGGGCTGGCGCTCACCGCCGTCGCGGTCGCCGCCCTGCCCCGGACCATCAGCCCCACCAGCCCCACCGCAACCGAACACGCCGACCGCATCAAGGAGTTCACCTCATGACCACGCGTTTCGCCGACAAGTCCGTCCTGGTCACCGGCGCCGGCAGCGGCATCGGCCGGGCCATCGCGCTCGCCTTCGCCCGTGAGGGCGCCCGGGTCGCGGTCGCCGGCCGCGGCGCGGGCCCGCTCGCCGGGACCGTCGAGCTGATCGAGCGGGCCGGCGGCAAGGCGGTCGCGCTCACCGGCGACGTGACGAACGCCCAGGACGCCGCCCGGCTGGTCCGGGAGGCCGTCGAGCTGTTCGGCGGCCTGGACGTCGCCGTCAACAACGCCGGAGTGTTCGGCGCCGCCGGCCCGGTCGCCGACATCGACGAGGCCGAGTGGCGGCGGGTGATCGGCGTCAACGTCACCGGAACCCTGCTCGCCATGCAGGCGCAGATCGCCCACATGCGGGCCCACGGCGGCGGCGCGATCGTCAACGTCTCGTCCAATCTCGGTGCCCACAAGCGGATCGCGGGCGTCGGCGCCTACGCCGCCAGCAAGGCCGCGGTCACCGTGCTGACCCGGGCCGCCGCCCTCGACCACATCGCCGAGGGCGTGCGGATCAACACCGTCAGCCCCGGCGCGGTGGACACCCCGATGTCCTCCCGGCCGGGCGAGGACGCCGAGGCCAAGGCCGAGCGGATGAGGGCCGAGGTCCCGGTCGGCCGGGTCGGCGCGACGGAGGAGGTGGCCGCCGCGGTGCTGTACCTGGCCTCCGACGAGGCGGGCTACACCGTCGGCAGCGACCTGGTGCTGGACGGCGGCTCCTCCGCCTGACCCGCCCCTCCGCCGGGCAGCCCTCCGCCCCTCCGCCCGGCAATCTCCTCCGCCCGACCGCCGGCCGGCTACTCGCCCAGCCACTCCCCGGGCAGCACCCCGTAGAGCGCGTCCAGCGCCTGCGGGGTGCGGGCGCGGGCCGCCACCCAGGCCTCCTCGGCCACCCCGACCAGCACCTCCGGGCCCTGGTACCAGCGGAAGTTGCGGCCGAGCGCGGGCAACTCCAGGAGACCGTCCGGCAGTTCGTCCTCCAATTCGAGGAAGTCGGTCAGCTCGTGCTCCTCCAGCAGCTTCTCCATCATCGCCATCGCCGCGGCCGCCGTGGAGAAGCGCTCCTCCCAGGGCTCCCACCGCTCCTGTGACTTGTCCGCCAGGTCGAGCCGGCCCACCGTCGGCGGGTCCTCCCGGTCGAGGGCGTCCAGCGGCACGCCCCAGTGCGCACAGCCCTGGTTCTCCGCCCGGTACACCAGCGCGCCGTCCAGCACGTGCAGCTCGTCCGGCGTCAGCAGCACGTCCTGGCTGCTGGTCAGGTCCGCCCGGCGGCCGAACAGCCGGTACGCCTCGCGCAGCGCCACCGGCAGCCGCAGGCCCAGCCGCCGCTCGGCCGCGTCCAGCTCCGCGTCCGCGAAGCCGTCGCCCGGCCCCAGGGGCTCGCCCCAGTAGGCGGCGAAGCCCCTGACGAGCGCCCAGGCACCCGCGCGGGAGCGCACACTTTCGGCCATTGCCGCCGGGATGTCGAATTCCGTTTCGTCCACCCGCGCACCGTACGCCACCCCTCCGACAACGCGGTGAACCGCTCGACAGCCCGCCCGCCGCCGGTGCGCAGCCCCTCCGCCGCCCGTCCGGGCACGACCGGCCGGATCTGACGCGAACGCGTAATCCAGGCGACACCCGTTGATCACCACGGGGTTTCCACGCCGTCGTTCGGGCAAGACACGGTTTCGGCCGGAACCGACATCACGAAAGGCGGACGCGCGAACGATGCCGACCGCACCGCACACCGGGCCCCTCCCGGGCCGCCGCTCCCCACGGGGAGGGCGCTGGGGCGAACACGGGCTCGCCTGGGCCTTCCTGCTGCCCTCCCTGGTGGTCTTCGTCCTCTTCATCGGCTACCCGCTGGGCCGGACCGTCTACCTCAGCGGGCACGCCAACGACCTCTTCGGCGCGCCCTCCCGCTACGTGGGGACGAAGCACTACACCGACCTGTTCGCCTCGGCCGACTTCGGCCGCACCCTGACGACCACGGCCCTGTTCACCCTGCTCACCGTGGTGCCCGGGGTGCTCGGCGCGCTGCTGCTGGTGCTGCTCCTGGAGAACCGGATCCGCGGCGTGCGGCTGCTGCGCTCGGCGTTCGCACTGCCCTTCGCCTTCTCGGTGGCCAGCGCCTCGGTGGTCTTCGCGGTGTTCTTCAACCCCGCCAGCGGGGTGCTCAACGGCCTGCTCTCGCACGTCGGCCTCGGCCCGGTCGGCTGGCTGACCGACTCCCGGTACGCGCTGCTCTCGGTGGCCGTCACCACGGTGTGGATGAACCTCGGCTACAACGTGCTGGTGCTCTCCGCGGGCATCGGCTCGATCCCGGGGGAGGTCCTGGAGGCGGCCCGCATCGACGGCGCCTCCGGCCTGCGGCTGGCCCGCTCGATCACCGTCCCGATGCTCGGACCGAACCTGTTCTTCCTGACCGTGGTCTCCACCGTCCACGCGCTCCAGAGCTTCGGCCAGATCCACATCCTCACCAAGGGCGGGCCGGACGGCTCCACCCGGACCCTCGTCTACTCCGTCTACGAGAAGGCCTTCGCCTACGGCTCCAGCGACTTCGGCACCGCGAGCGCCCAGGCCGTGGTGCTGCTCGTGGTCGTCCTCGCCTGCACGGCCGTCCAGTTCGGCGTCCTGGAGCGGAAGGTGCACTACGCATGACCACCCTGACCACCGAGACCGAGACCGGGGCGCAGGCCGAGGCGCCCCGCCCGCGCGCCCGCGCCCTCGCCGGCCGCTCCCCGCGCGACCTGCTCGGCCGCGCCGCCGTCCACCTGCTGCTCGCCGTCGCGGTCGTCACCGTGGCCTTCCCGGTCTACTACGCGATCGCCGGCGCCTTCATGGGCCCGTCCGAACTCTCCTCCTACCCGCCGGCCCTGGTGCCGCACTCGGTCACCGGACGGAACTTCTCCGGCGCCGTGGAGGCCATCCCGCTGGCCCGCCAGTACGCCAACTCGGCGATCGTGGCGACCGTCATCACGCTCGCCCAGCTGTTCACCTCGGTGCTCGCCGCGTACGCGTTCGTGTTCCTGCCGATGAAGGCCCGGGCCGTGGTGTTCGGGGTGTTCCTGGCCACGCTGATGGTCCCGTGGGAGGCCATCATCATCCCCAACTACCTGACGCTGTCCGGCTGGGGGCTCGGCAACACCTACTTCGGCCTGGTGCTGCCCTTCCTGGCCTCCGGCTTCGGCACCTTCATGCTGCGCCAGGCCTTCCGCCAGCTGCCCGGCGAACTGCGCGACGCGGCCCGGATCGACGGGGCCGGCCACTGGCGCTTCCTGTGGCGGATCGTCGTCCCGCTCAACAAGCCGGCCCTCGCGGCGCTGTCGATCTACGTCTTCCTGTCGGCCTGGAACCAGTACTTCTGGCCGCTGATCATCACCCGCACGGCGAACATGCAGACCCTCCAGATCGGTCTGACCTCGCTGCGCGACTCCGAGATGGCCGATCCCGGGCTGATCCTGGCCGGTGTCGTGCTCTCCCTGCTGCCCACCCTCGCCCTGGTGGTCTTCGGCCAGCGCTTCATCGTCCGCGGCCTCACCGCGGGCGCCGTCCGCTGACCGCGTGTCCCGTCCACGTCCCCCGCTTTCCCGGATAGAGAGAGAACCCTCGTGAAGAAGAGTGCGCGCGCGCTCGCGGCCCTGCTGGTGGCCGGCCTTTCCCTGACCGCCTGCAGCTCCAGCGGCTCCGGCTCCGGTTCCGGCTCCGGAGGCTCCTCCGACGCCGGAGCGCCCGGCGCCCAGGCGCTCGACCAGGCCTCCGGTGTCACCACCGTGGAGTTCTGGCACTCGATGACCGGCAAGAACGCCGACGTGCTGAACGGGCTGGTCGGCCAGTTCAACGCCGCGCACCAGGGCAAGGTCGAGGTCAAGGCGCAGTTCCAGGGCAAGTACGACGAGCTGGTCACCAAGTACAAGGCCGCCGTGCAGCAGAAGGGCACCCCCGCCCTGGCACAGGTCTACGACATCGGCACCCGGTTCATGATCGACTCCAAGCAGACCGTCCCGGCCCAGGCCTTCGCCGACAAGGACGGCTACGCGCTGGACGACCTCGACGCCAACATCCGCAACTACTACTCGGTCGGCGGCAAGCTCCAGTCGATGCCGTTCAACTCCTCGATGCCGCTGCTCTACCTGAACGCCGACGCCTTCAAGGAGGCCGGCCTCGACCCGGCGCAGGCGCCCAAGGACCTCAACGAGCTGGGCGAGCTGGCCAAGAAGCTGACGAAGAAGGACGCCGACGGCAAGACCGTCCGGTACGGCTTCGGCGCCGCCATCTACGGCTGGTTCGTGGAGCAGCTGCTCGCCGAGTCCGGCGCCATGTACTGCGACAACGACAACGGCCGCGGCAACAAGGCGGGCAAGGTCGTCTTCGACTCCGCCCAGGGCGCCCGGATCGTCCAGTGGTGGGCCGACCTGGTCAAGGGCGGCTACGCGGCCAACACCGGCCGCACCACCGACGACGCCCAGGCCGCGTTCAAGGCCGGCACGGTCGCGATGCACCTGGAGTCCACCGGCGTGCTGCGCGGCTACACCGAGGCCGCGAAGTTCGGCGTCGGCACCGCGGCCTTCCCCAAGGTCGACGCCGCCGACCAGGGCGGCCCGGTGATCGGCGGCGCCTCGCTGTGGATCAGCGGCCCCGGCCACTCGGACGCCGAGAAGCGCGCCGCCTGGGAGTTCGAGAAGTTCGTCTCCGCCCCCGAGCAGCAGGCCGTCTGGCACACCGGGACCGGCTACTTCCCGGTCAACACCAAGTCCCTGGACGACCCCAAGGACAAGGAGTGGGTGGCCAAGTACCCGCAGTTCCAGACCGCGATCGACCAGCTGAAGGCCACCAAGCCGACCCCGGCCACGGCCGGCTGCCTGCTCGGCGTGATGCCGCAGGCCCGCAAGGGCGTGGAGACCGCGATCGAGCAGACCATCGCGGGCACCAAGCCGGCCCAGCAGGCCCTGGCCGACGCCGCGAAGGAGCTCCAGCCGGCGATCGAGAGCTACAACAGCTCGGTCGGCTGAACCGCCCCGGCCGATCGCCGGAGAGGCCGCGGCCGAACCGCCGCGGTCGAACGCCGGAGCCGCCGCGGCTGACCATCGGAACCGCTGCGGCCGGACGCCGGCACGACGACGGCCCGCCCCGCGCACCGCGCG
>NZ_JBSHBN010000127.1:7451-26803 GCF_053612025.1 Kitasatospora sp. NPDC054768 | reverse complement strand
AACGGACGCTTCCTTCGGACCGCCTTCCAGCGGACCCTCCGGGCTTCGTTCTTTCGTGTTTCCAGCTTATCAGATGTTTTCCGCTCCGTTTCCGGAGCTTCGTTCATCCAACTCGCCGGTGTCTTCCGGGGCTTGACGCCCTGTCCGACGTTTCAAACTCTAGCCGATCCCTGCTCCGAAAAGCGAATCCGACTGCAATCCGATAAAACGCGCACGCCGAATAAGCACCAGGTCGAGACGCGAAAGCGAAAACGACCGGCACGAACCGAGAAGTGGTGTTTCAAAGGATTGGCTGCCCCGGGACCGTCCGCGCAGACGCGTGTCCGGTGCTCCCAGCCAGGCAGCTCGAAGAACTGTACGCGCTTCGGCGGCGGGATGCAAACGTCGTGCAAAGACCGCTGGCCGGACCCCGGGGGAGGGGTCCGGCCGGCGGAGCTGTGCGGCTCAGCTGTTGGAGCGGGCGGCTCAGCTGTTGGTGGGGAAGCCCAGGTTGATGCCGCCGTGCGACGGGTCCAGCCAGCGCTGGGTCACGGCCTTGCCCCGGGTGAAGAACTGCACGCCGTCCGGGCCGTACGCGTGGGTGTCGCCGAACAGCGAGGCCTTCCAACCGCCGAAGGAGTAGTAGGCGACCGGCACCGGGATCGGCACGTTGATGCCGACCATGCCGACCTCCACCTCGAACTGGAAGCGCCGGGCCGCGCCGCCGTCGTTGGTGAAGAGGGCGGTGCCGTTGCCGTACGGGTTGGCGTTGATCAGCGCCAGCCCCTCCTCGTACGAGTCGACGCGCACGACCGAGAGGACCGGGCCGAAGATCTCGTCGTTGTAGACGGACATGCCGGGCTTCACGTGGTCGAACAGCGTGGGGCCGAGCCAGAAGCCGTCGGCCGTCGGGGAGCCGTTGCGGTCCTCGGCGGTGACCGGGTGCTTGCGGCCGTCCACGGCGAGCTCGGCGCCGTCGGCGACACCGGACTCCACGTAGGAGGTGACCTTGTCCCGGTGCTGGCCGGTGACCAGCGGGCCCATCTCGGAGTCGCCGTTGCAGCCCGGGCCGACCTTCAGGGTGGCGATCCGCTGCTTGATCTTCTCGACCAGCTCGTCGCCGATCGGGTCGACCGCGACCAGCACGGACACCGCCATGCAGCGCTCGCCGGCCGCGCCGAAGCCGGCGTTGACGGCGGCGTCGGCGGCGAGGTCGAGGTCGGCGTCCGGCAGGACCAGCATGTGGTTCTTGGCGCCGCCCAGGGCCTGCACGCGCTTGCCGTAGCGGGTGCCGGTCTCGTAGACGTAGCGGGCGATCGGGGTGGAGCCGACGAAGCTGACGGACTTGACGTCCGGGTGCTCCAGCAGGCGGTCGACGGCCACCTTGTCGCCGTGCACGACGTTGAAGACGCCGTCCGGCAGGCCGGCCTCCTTCCACAGCTCGGCGAGGAAGTTGGCGGCGGACGGGTCCTTCTCCGAGGGCTTCACCACGACGGTGTTGCCGGCCGCGATGGCGATCGGGAAGAACCACATCGGCACCATGGCCGGGAAGTTGAACGGCGAGATGATCGCGACCGGGCCGAGCGGCTGGCGGATCGAGTAGACGTCGACACCGGTCGAGGCCTGCTCGGTGAAGCCGCCCTTGATCAGCTGCGGGATGCCGCAGGCGTACTCCACGACCTCCAGGCCGCGGGCGATCTCGCCCAGCGCGTCGGAGTGCACCTTGCCGTGCTCCGCCACGATGATCGAGGCCAGCTCGTCGCGGCGGGCGTTCAGCAGCTCGCGGAAGGCGAAGAGCACCGTCGTCCGCTTCGCGATCGAGGCGTTGCGCCACTCGGTGAAGGCCGCGGCGGCGGCGGCCACCGCCTGGTCGACCTCGGCGATCCCGGCGAAGTCGACCTGGCCGGCGACCTGGCCGGTGGCCGGGTCGAAGATCTCACCCCGACGGGGGGCCGCACCGGCGGTGGCGACCGGCTTGCCGCTGATCCAGTGAATGATGTGCTTGCTCAAGGTCCGTCTGCCTCCGAAGTCCCGGGCGGCGTCCTGCCACCGGTCCGGTCTGGCGCCGCCCGCATGGGCCGGGCGCCGGGAAATCACGGGGCTACCGCGTTCGTCTTCCAGTCTGGTGGCCGTTTCGGTCCTGCTCAACGAACAGGCTGACGGGGATCGTGGATTCAGCCTTACAGGTCGTCCGGTCGCTCGGCCGAACGGGCGGCTCCACCGGGCCGGGGCCTCAGGCCTCCCCGTCCTCCGGCTCCTCCAGGTACGGGTCGTGCAGGCCGTCCGCCGCTTCGCGGGTCTCCAGCAGGTCCAGCCGCAGGTCCTGGGCCCAGGCGAGCGCCCAACGCTTCCGCCCGTCGACCTCCCCGGCCGGAACGCCCCGGGCGCGGAACCGCCCGTCCGCCGCGTCGGCGAGCGTCTCCAGTCGGTCGGCCAGTGCCGTGGGCTGGAAGTCCGGGTCCAACTCCCCTGCCAGTGCGATCAGTTCGCCCTCGCGGTAGCAGCGGGTGAGGGCGTGGACGTCGATCAGGTCGCGCGGCATGCCCCGGTCCACGAGGAGCGCGGTGCTCAGCGCGGCCGCATCCTCCAGGGCGACGACCGGCAGCACCACCGGCGGCTCGTCCGGCCCGGGCGCACCGAGGTCGAGGCGGACCGGGCGGTGGCCCAGCGGCTCCTTGCGCAGTTCCACCGAGTGCGACCGCCCGCCGAGCGCCAGCCGGACGGTGAGCTGCTCCAGCCGCGGCGTGCCCGGCCGCTCGACGGCCTCCCCGCCCGCCGCCCGGTACGCCTCGTGCAGCGCGGCGGCCACCTCCGGCAGGTCGGCGCCGCCGGTGGCCAGGGTCAGCCCGTCCTGCGGGCAGGCCGCGACGCCGTGGGCGCGCAGCGCGTGCCCGCCGGCCAGCGCGAGGCCGTACCGGTCGCAGACTGGTGCGGCCGCGGCGGCCAGGCGCAGCTGGGCGGGGCCCGGGCGGAGGGACGCGTCGACGGCGTGCGGGACGGTGGTCACGCCTCCAGTCTGACGCGACCGCCGTCCCGGCGCGCCACCACCGCCGGGCGCCCCCGCGCGCCCCGGGGCGCCGGGGCTCCTCCGGGTGCGCCACCACAGCCGGGCCCCCGGAGGCTCACCAGCCGCTGAGCGTCGCCGCCGCCTCGTGCAGGGCGAGCTCCAGCAGCATCGGGTCGTTGAGCCGCCCGGAGCCGTCCGGCGGGACCAGCCAGCGCACGCCCCGGCTGCTGCGCCCGGGGGGCGGCACGACGATCCAGGCGCCCTCCCCCGCACCGCGCACACCGGTGCCGATCCAGCGGGCCGCCGTGCCGACGGGCACCAGGAAGCTGACCTGCTCGCCCCCGAAGTCGGTGAGGACCGGGCCGCGGGTGCGCGGGTCCGTGATCTCCAGGGCCGGGTGCCCGAGCCGCCCGGGGACGGAGAGGACGTCCCAGCGTCGGCCGGCCGGCAGCAGCACCAGGCCCGGCCCGGTGCGCTCCCACTGCTCCCGGAAGGACTCCGGGTCCGGTGCCGCCTGGGCGAGCCAGTGCAGTCCGGTGGTCTCCATGTCGTGTCCCCGCTTCTTGCCGTTCGTACTGTTCGGAGACGGCGGGAGGAACGGGACCCGCCGTCACCAAGGAGAGGCGGACGGCGGGTCCCGATTACACGACTATGGGGTGCCCGGTTGGCGGCGGTCGTGGTTCAGCTGTCGAAGCCGAGCCCCAGCCGGTCGAGGGTGCGCAGCCAGAGGTTGCGGTGGCCGCCGGTGCGGTCCGCCCGCTCCAGCGACCGGGTGGTGAGTTCGATCCCGGCCCAGCGCACCGGCTCGGGCGGGAACGGCAGCGGCTTGCTGCGCACCATGTCCAGGGAGGTGCGCTCGGTGCGCTCGCCGGCGAGCAGGTCGAGCATCACCTCGGCGCCGAAGCGGGTCGCGCCGACGCCGAGCCCGGTGTAGCCGACCGCGTAGGCGACCTTGCCGCGGTACCCGGTGTCGAAGAACGCCGAGAACCGGCTGCAGGTGTCGATGGCGCCGCCCCAGGCGTTGGTGAAGCGCAGGCCCTCCAGCTGCGGGAAGCAGCGGAAGAAGTGGTTGGCCAGGGTGCGGAAGGTCTCCGGCCGCTGGTCGTACTCGTGCCGGACGTGGCCGCCGAAGTGGTAGACCGCGTCGTAGCCGCCCCAGAGGATCCGGTTGTCGGCGGAGAGCCGGAAGTAGTGGAACTTGTTGGCGCTGTCGCCGAGGCCCTGCCGCCCGCGCCAGCCGATCGAGGCGAGCTGCTCGTCGTCGAGCGGCTCGGTCATCAGGGCGTAGTCGTACACCGGGACGATGTAGGGGCGGACCCGCTTGAGCAGCGACGGGAAGACGTTGGTGCCGAGGGCGACCTTGCGGGCGAAGACCCGGCCGTACGGGGTGCGGACGGCCATGCCGCTGCCGTGCTCCCGCAGGTCGGTGGCCCGGGTGTGCTCGAAGATCCGCACGCCCTGGCCCAGGCAGGCGTCCTTGAGGCCCCAGGCGAGCTTGGCGGGGTGGACCATCGCCACGCCCTCCTTGTCCCAGAGGCCGCCGAGGAAGGTCGGCGAGTTCACCTCGGCGCGCAGCTGGTCGGCGTCCAGGACGGTGATGTCGAAGCCGTACCGGGCGACCGCCTCGGCGATCTCGTGGAGCTCCTCGACCTGGTGGGGCTGGGTGGCGACGTCGATCTCGCCGGTGCGCTCCCACTCGGCGTCGATGCCGTAGCGCTTGAGGGTGGCCTCGATGCCGTCGAGGTTGGCGGCACCGAGGCGTTCCAGTTGGGCCAGTTCGGACGGCCAGCGGTCCAGGCCGTTGCCGAAGCCGTGGGTGAGGCTGGCCGCGCAGAATCCGCCGTTGCGCCCGGACGCGGCCCACCCGACCTCGTTGCCCTCGACCAGCACGACGTCCAGCGAGGGGTCGCGTTCCTTGGCGATGAGGGCGGTCCACAGGCCGGAGTAGCCGCCGCCGACGACCAGCAGGTCGCAGGTGGTGTCGCCGACCAGGGCGGGCAGCGCCGCCGGCCGGCCGGGATCCTCCAGCCAGAAGGGGGTGGGCCTGGCGTCACTGAGTGCGCGGGCGGAATCCATGCATTATCAGCCACTTTCTACGAATAGATGACGTATGACGTGCCACCGCTGCCGACCGTACGTCAGGCGGTGGCCTTCCGGCGGTTGCCCAGCCACTGGCCGACGACGGTCAGCACCACGGCGGCGAGGAACATCGCGGTGCCGATGACGTTCACCTGCACCGGGATGCCGCGCTGCGAGGCGCCCCAGACGAACATCGGGAAGGTGACCGTGGTCGGCCCCGAGTTGAACTGGGTGATGATGAAGTCGTCGAAGGAGAGCGCGAAGCTGAGCAGCGCGCCCGCCGCGATGCCGGGCGCCGCCAGCGGCAGGGTGACCCTCAGGAAGGTCTGGGTGGGGGTCGCGTAGAGGTCCTGGGCGGCCTGTTCGAGCCTCGGGTCCATGCTCATCACGCGCGCCTTGACCGCCGTCACCACGAAGCTGAGGCAGAACATGATGTGCGCGATGAGGATGGTGGTGAAGCCGAACGGGATGCGCATGTTGAGGAAGAGCGTCCCGAGCGAAGCGGCCATGACCACCTCGGGCATGGCCATCGGCAGGAAGATCATCGCGGTGGTGGCCGAGCGTCCGCGGAAGCGGTAGCGGGCCAGTGCGAAGGCGACCATGGTGCCGAGCACGGTGGCGCCGATGGTGGCGAGCACCGCGATCTGCAGGCTGAGCGAGAGCGACTGGCACATGTCGGCCACGCCGCAGGGGTTGGTCCAGGCGTCGGTGGAGAACTCGTTCCACTCGTAGTTGAACTTGCCCACCGGCTTGTTGAACGAGAAGGCGAGCACGACCAGGTTGGGCAGCACCAGGTAGGCGAGGGCCAGCAGGCCGGCCAGCACCACCAGGCGGGCGCGGATCCACGTGAATATCCGGGACATCAGACCAGATCCTCCGTCCCGGCCTTGCGCATGTAGACCGTCACCATGCCCAGGATCAGGGCCATCAGGATGAAGCTCAGCGCGGCGGCCGTGGGGTAGTCGAGCACGTTCAGGAACTGCTTCTGGATGCCGTTGCCGACCATCTGCTCGCTCGGCGAGCCCAGCAGCTGGGCGTTGATGTAGTCGCCGGAGGCCGGGATGAAGGTCAGCAGGGTGCCCGCGACCACGCCCGGCAGCGAGATCGGGAAGGTGACCTTGCGGAAGGTGGTGAACGGCCGGGCGTAGAGGTCGCCGGCCGCCTCGTGCAGGCGCGGGTCGATCCGCTCCAGCGAGGTGTACAGCGGCAGGATCATGAACGGCAGGAAGTTGTAGGTCAGGCCGCAGACCACCGCGAGCGGCGTGGCCAGCACCCGGTCGCCGTCGGTGAGGCCGAGCAGGTTGGTGACGTCCAGGACGTGCAGCGCGTTCAGCGCGCCGACCACCGGGCCGCCGTCGGACAGGATGGTCTTCCAGGCCAGCGTGCGGATCAGGAAGCTGGTGAAGAACGGCGCGATGACCAGGATCAGGATGACGTTGCGCCAGCGCTTGCTCGCCTTGAAGGCGATCGTGTACGCGAGCGGGTAGCCGACGGCCAGGCAGAGCACGGTGGCGACGGCGGCGTAGGAGAACGAGCGCAGGAAGTGCCACTTGTACTCGACCAGGGCGTCCCAGTAGGTCGAGAAGTGCCAGGTGACCTTGAAGCCCTCTTCGAGCGAGCCGGTCTGCAGCGAGGTCGACCCCTGGTAGAGCATCGGGACGGCGAAGAAGATCACCAGCCAGGCGATGCCGGGCAGCAGCAGCCAGTACGGGGTGAGCTTGCGCTTCGGCCTGCGCTCCGCCGGTTGCGGGGAGTCGCCGTCGGGGGGTATCGCCCGGGACGGCGCGGCCGGGGTGGTGGCGGTCATGCGGCCTCCTCCCCGGTGCCCGCGTCGATCGCCTGTGCGGCGTCCAGGGCGAAGGAGTGCGCCGGGTTCCAGTGCAGCTGGACGGTGGCGCCGGGGACGATGCGGGCGTCGCGCTCCATGTTCTGCTCGAAGACGGTGACCTCCTGGCCGCCGTCGGTGCGCACCACGTACTGGGTGGAGACGCCGATGAAGCTGGAGTCGAGCACCGTGCCGGTCAGCCGGTTGCGGCCGTCGGCGACCTGCTCGGAGGCGTGGGTGATGGTGATCTTCTCCGGGCGCACGCCCAGGTGGACGCGCTTGGCGTCGGCGGTGCAGCGCGCCTTCGGCACGGCGAGGCGGGCGCCGGCCGCGCTGAGCAGCAGGTCACCGCCCTCGGTGCCGGTGACCTCGGCGGGCAGCAGGTTGGACTGGCCGAGGAAGTTGGCCACGAAGGTGGTGGCGGGGTTCTCGTACAGCTCGGCGGGGGCGCCCAGCTGCTCGACCCGGCCGCCGTTCATCACCGCGATGGTGTCGGCCATGGTCATGGCCTCCTCCTGGTCGTGGGTGACGTGCACGAAGGTGATGCCGACCTCGGTCTGGATCCGCTTGAGCTCCAGCTGCATCTGGCGGCGGAGCTTGAGGTCGAGCGCGCCGAGCGGCTCGTCCAGGAGCAGCACCTGCGGGTGGTTGATCAGCGCGCGGGCGACCGCGACGCGCTGTTGCTGGCCGCCGGAGAGCTGGTGCGGCTTGCGCCGGGCGTACTGGCCGAGCTCGACCAGCTCCAGCATCTCGTCGACCTGCTTCCTGACGTCCTTCCTGCCGCGCCGGCGCAGGCCGAAGGCGACGTTCTCGAAGATGTCCAGGTGCGGGAAGAGCGCGTAGCTCTGGAAGACGGTGTTCACCGGCCGCTTGTACGGGGGCAGGGCGGTGACGTCCTGGCCGCCGATCAGGACGGTGCCGCTGGTGGGCTCCTCCAGGCCGGCGATCATGCGCAGGGTGGTGGTCTTGCCGCAGCCGGAGGCGCCGAGCAGGGCGAAGAAGGAGCCCTGGGGGACGGTCAGGTCGAGCGGGTGGACGGCGGTGAAGGAGCCGTAGGTCTTGCCGATTCCGGTGAGCCGGACGTCGCCGCCGACGGCCGCGTCGCGCTGCTGGTCTGTCATGGGGTGGTGTCTTCCTGGGATTCTCTGCCGGGAGGTGGGGTCAGGCGCCGATGAGCTTCGAGAACTTCTGCTCGAAGTCGCTCTCCTCGCTCTCGGAGAGCGTGCGGAACACGTGCGCCTTGACCGCCATCTCGGGGGTGGGTACGACCAGCGGGTTGGCCGCGGTGTCCGGGGCGATGCCGGCGAGCTCGTCCTTCATCCCGGTGACGGCGGAGACGAAGCCGATGCCCGCGACCAGCTGCGCCGCGATCTTCGGCTGATAGTAGAAGTCGATCAGCTTCTCCGCGTTCGCCTTGTGCCGGGCCTTGGCCGGAACCAGCATGTTGTCGGTCGAGGCGATGTAGCCCTTCTCCGGGATGACGAACCCGATGTCCGGGTTGTCGGCCTGCAGTTGGATCAGGTCGCCGCCCCAGGCGATGCAGGCCGCGATGTCGCCGGCGGAGAGCTCCTGGCCGTAGTCGTTGCCGGTGAAGCGGCGGATCTGCTTGCTGTCGACGGCCTTCTGCAGCCGGGCGACCGCGCCGTCGTAGTCGTCGGCGGTGAACCTCGCGGTGTCCTTGCCCTGGTCCAGCAGGACCATCCCGATGCTGTCGCGCATCTCGGACAGGAAGGTCACCCGGCCCTTGAGGTCGGGGTCGTCCAGCAGCTGGGAGACGCTGGTGACCTCCTTGCCCCTGGTCGCCTTCCGGTTGTACGCGACGACGGTCTGGATGCCGGCCCACGGGTAGGAGTAGAGCCGCCCCGGGTCCCAGTCGGGGGCGCGGAAGCGCGCCTCGATGTTGGTGATCGCGGTGGTGACGTTCGCCGGGTTGAGCTTCTGCGCCCAGCCGAGCCGGATCAGCCGGGCCGCCATCCAGTCGGTGAGCACCATCAGGTCGCGGCCGGTGTCCTGGCCCGAGGCGAGCTGCGGCTTGACCTTGCCGAAGAACTCGACGTTGTCGTTGACGTCCTCGTTGTACTTGACCTTGATCCCGGTGGCCTCGGTGAAGGCGTCCAGGGTGCCGTGCTTCTCCTTGTCCTTCTCGTCCGTGTCCACGTACAGCGGCCAGTTGGAGAAGGCGACCTCCTTCTGCGTCCCCGAGAGGTCCTCGGCGGCGTTCGCGGTCGAGTCGCCGGTCGCCCGGGGGGCCGCCGGGATGCCGCAGGCCGCCAGGGTGCCCGCCCCGGCGGTCAGCGCGGCGGCGCGCAGCAGGGTGCGGCGGCCGAGCGCGGCCCGGCCGCTGGTCAGACTGCGTTCCCAGGCCCTGCGGACCGGTTCGGGCAGACCGTCGGTGAGCTCGTTGAACGCCATGGAACGGGCCTCCTGGGGGAGATGGGGTGTGGGGGCACCCGCTTGGGCCGGGGGTTATCTGTCTCCGAAGACGGTGCGGTGCCAGTCCTTGCGGGCCACCGCGGTGGTGTCGAACATGACGTGCTTCACCTGGGTGTACTCGTCCAGCGAGTACTGGGACATGTCCTTGCCGTAGCCGGACGCCTTGTAGCCGCCGTGCGGCATCTCGCTGATGATCGGGATGTGGTCGTTGACCCAGACGCAGCCGGCCGCGATCTCCCGGGTGGCGCGCAGCGAGCGGTGCACGTTGCTCGTCCAGGCGGAGGCGGCCAGCCCGTACGGGGTGTCGTTGGCCAGCCGCAGGCCCTCGTCGTCGCCGTCGAAGGGCAGCACGACCAGCACCGGGCCGAAGACCTCGCCCTGCACGACCTCGCTGTCCTGGGCCGCGCCGGTGATCAGGGTGGGCGGGTAGTACGCGCCCCGGGTGAGGTCGTAGCCGTCGTGGCCCCGCTCCGGGACCCGGCCGCCGGTGACCACGGTGGCGTACGAGCGGGCGCGCTCCACGAAGCCGGCCACCCGGTCCCGGTGGGCGTACGAGACCAGCGGGCCGAGGTCGGTGCGCGGGTTCAGCGGGTCACCGATCCGGATCGCCGCGAACAGCTCGGCCACCCCGGCCGTGAAGGCGTCGTACAGCGGGCGCTGGACGTAGGCGCGGGTGGCCGCCGTGCAGTCCTGGCCGGCGTTGATCAGCGAGGCCGCGACCGCTCCGTGCACCGCGGCGTCCAGGTCCGCGTCGTCGAAGACCACGAACGGGGCCTTGCCGCCGAGCTCCAGGTGGGTGCGCTTGACGCTCGCGGTGGCGATCTCGGCGACCCGCCTGCCGACGCCGGTGGAGCCGGTGAAGGAGACCATCGCGACGTCCGGGTGCCCGACCAGGTGCTCGCCCGCGGTGCGCCCGGCGCCGGTGACCACGTTGACCACGCCGTCCGGGATGCCCGCCTCGGTGCAGGCCCGGGCGAACATCAGCGAGGTCAGCGGGGTCAGCTCGGCCGGCTTGAGCACGATGGTGTTGCCCGCGGCGATCGCCGGGAGGATCTTCCACGCGGCCATCTGCAGCGGGTAGTTCCACGGCGAGATCGAGCCGACCACGCCGACCGCCTCGCGCCGCACGTAGGAGGTGTGGTCGCCGGAGTACTCGCCGGCCGCCTTGCCCTCCAGGTTGCGGGCGGCGCCGGCGAAGAAGGCGGCGTTGTCGACGGTGCCGGGCACGTCGAACTCGGTGGCCAGCTTGACCGGCTTGCCGGTCTGCGCGGTCTCCACCCGGGCCAGGTCGTCGGCCGCCCCGGCCAGGACGGCGGCCAGCCGGGTGAGCGCCTCGGAGCGCGCGCCCGGGGTGGCCGAGGACCAGCCGGGCAGGGCGGCCCTGGCGGCGGCGACGGCGGTGTCCACGTCCTCGGCGGTGGCCAGCGCGACCTGCTCGACCACGCTGCCGTCGGCGGGGTTGACGACCTGGAAGGGGTCTCCGCTCCCCCGGGTCAGGCGGCCCGCGATGTACTGCGCGCCCGGGCCGAAGTCGGTCAGGTCCATCTGGTTCCTCCAAGTGCCGTGGTTCGACCGCTGCGGGGTCACGCGTCCGCGGTGGGGGTCTGCGGTCCCGCTGACCTTGCCTGCTGCGGGGTTGGGGTGACAAGGGTCACTTCGACAACCTCGGCGCGAAGGGCCTTACAGGGTGCAAGGGTGCGGGCAGGGCAACACCTCGTCGGGGGGATGGATGATTTACCTGACACTCTGATCACCCGGAGCCCCCGCTCCGGCCCCCACCGGCCCCGGAGGCCCGCGATGCTCCCCACCGTCGCCCGAGTCCTCGACCTGGACGTGATGCGGCGCGGCCTGCCCCAGGTGGTGGCCGGCGCCGACCACCTGGAGCGGCCGGTCCGCTGGGTCCACGTCAGCGAGCTGCCCGACGTCGCCGGGATGCTCCGCGGCGGCGAGCTGGTGCTGACCACCGGCATCGCCCTGCCCGAGGACCGCGAGGGCCTGGCCCGCTACGTGCGCGAACTGGACGAGGTCGGGGTGGCCGGCCTGGTCGTCGAGTTCGGGCGGCGCTACTTCGACTCGCTCCCCCGCGCCCTGGTCAACGCCGCCGAACAGCGCGGCCTGCCGCTGATCACGCTCCGCCGCGAGCTGCGCTTCGTCGCCGTCACCGAGGCCGTGCACGCCCTGGTGGTCAACGCCCAGCTGGAGCAGCTGAGGATCTCCGAGTCCGTCCACCAGGTCTTCAACGAGCTCGTGGTGGAGGGCGCCGAAGCGCCCGAGGTGATCCGCCAGGTGGCCCGGATGGCCGGCGCCCCGGTCGTCCTGGAGAACCTGGCCCACCAGGTGCTCGCCCACGACACCGCCGGGCGCCCGGAGGCCGAGGTGCTGGAGGACTGGGAGCGCCGCTCGCGCGGGGTCCGCCCCGCCGGGCGCACCGGCCACGACCCGCGCAGCGGCTGGCTGGTCACCGCCGTCGGCGCCCGCGGCCAGGACTGGGGCCGGCTGGTGCTGGTGCAGGAGCCCGGCCCGCTGCCCGAGGGCGAGGCCCACCCCCACGCCATGCTGCTGGAGCGCGGCGCCTCCGCGCTGGCCCTCAACCGGCTGGTGGTGCGCGACCGGGAGAGCCTGGAGCGGCAGACCCACCGCACCCTGCTGTCCGGCATCCTCACCCACGCCCTGACCGTCTCCGAGGCGGCGCTGCGCGCCCAGGCCCTCGGCGTTCCGCTGGAGGGCCGCCGGCTGGTCGGCGTGGTGCTGCGGCAGCGGCGCGGACCGATCCCGGCCGCGCTGGAGGCCCAGGCCCGGCTGCGCGACTTCACCGAGCTGGCCGCCGGCGCGGTCCGGGCCTGCCGGCTGACCGCCCTGGTCGGCGCGCTGGACGACGAGGCCGTCGGCCTGCTGGTCGCGCTCGGCACCCAGCAGGACGAGCACGCCGCGCTGGACGCCCTGTCGGCCGCGCTGCGCCGGATGTCCGCCGAGGCCGGACGGGACGGCGGCGACCCGGCGGGCCCGGTGGTCGCCGTCGGCTCCTCGGTCGGCTCGGTGCGCGACGCCCGGCGCACCCTGCTGGAGGCCACCCAGGTCGCCGACGCCGCCCTGCACGACGCGCCCGGCGGCCGCAGCTCCTCCTACTACCGGCTGCCGGACGTCCGGCTGCGCGGCCTGCTCCACCTGCTGCGCGACGACGCCCGGCTGCAGACGTACGTGGAGCGGGAGCTGGGCCCGCTGCTGGCCCACGACGCCGAGCACAACGGCCAGTTGGTGCAGATGCTGCGGATCTACCTGGAGCAGGGCCGCAACAAGTCGGCCGCGGCGGACGCGGCGCACCTGTCCCGGCCGTCCTTCTACGACCGGCTGCACAAGGTCGAGCGGATCCTCGGCGTCGACCTCGACCAGGTGGAGTCCTGCCTCTCCCTGCACGTGGCGCTGCTCGCGCTGGACGCCGTCCGGCGCTGAGCGGGGCGCGCGCCCCGGGGCGGCGCCGGGCCCCGCGCGTCACACCCCGGTGATGCGTCCCCAGACCTTGTGCAGCTCGGGCCGCTCGGCCGAGCTGACGTCGCGCATGGTGTGCAGCCGGGCCCGCATCTCCTCGGTCGGGAACACCAGCGGGTTCTCGGCGAGTTCGGCCTTCTCCTTGTCGCCACTGGCCGCCAGCACCTCGCGGGCGGCCGGCACCGGGCAGATGTACTGGACGAACGCGGCGAGTTCGGCCGCCACCTCGGGCTGGTAGTAGTAGTCGATCAGCAGCTCGGCGTTGCGCTTGTGGGCGGCCCGGTTGGGGATCATCAGGCTCTCCGCCCACAGCTCGCCGCCCTCCTCCGGCACCACGAACTCGATGTCCGGGTTCTCGGCGGTCAGCTGGACGGCGTCGCCCGAGTAGGCCTGGCAGGCGAGCGCCGCACCGGAGGCGAGGTCGCTGGTGTAGTCGTTGCCGGTGAAGCGCCGGACGTGGCCGCTGTCGACCACCTTCTGCACCAGGTCCATCGCCTTGCGCGCGTCGTCGTCGCCGAACGTCGCGATGTCCGCGCCCTGGGAGAGCATCAGCAGCCCGAGTGCCTCGTCCAGCCCGGCGAACAGCGTGACCCGGCCCTTGAGGTCGGGCGCCCACAGGTCGGCGGTGGACCTGATCTCCCGGCCGAGCGCCTTGCGGTTGTAGGCGATGCCGGTGATCCCGGACTGCCAGGGCACGCTGCGCCTGCGCCCGGGGTCGAAGGCCGGGTCGGCGAGCTGCGGGTCCAGGTTGGCCGTGACGTTGGGCAGGTTGGCCCGGTCCATCGCCTGCACCCAGCCCAGCGAGACGTACCGCCCGGCCATCCAGTCGCTGATCACCATCAGGTCCCGGCCGGGGGCGGCGCCCTGGGTGAGCACCGGGCTGATCTTGCCGAAGAACTCGTCGTTGTCGTTGATGTCCTCGGTGTAGGTGACCTCGATCCCGGTCTTCTCGCCGAAGGCGTCCAGGGTCGGACGCCCGCCCGCGTCGTCGGTGTCGATGTACTGGGTCCAGTTGGAGAAGGCGAGCCGCTTGTCGCTCTCCGAGCGGTCCGGTGCCGAGCGACGGTCCTCGGCCACGTACGCGGACGGGATGCCGCAGCCGGTCAGGGTGCCGGCGCCGAGCAGCGCGGCCCCGCCGAGCACGGAACGTCGGCGGATGCGTGCGGGCCCCTGCGGGCGGTCGGCGACGGAGCGACGGGTCGGGGTGGTGCTGCTGGGCATGAGCGGCCTTCCGGAGCGTGGGACGGCCCCGGGCACACGGGTGCTCGGGGCCGTCCTGGTAGGTACGTCAGACAGTGTGCGCGTCGGTGAGCGACAGCACCTCGTCCAGCACCGCGAGGCCGGTCTTGGCCTCCTCCTCGGTGACGGTGCACGGCGGGACGACGTGGAAGCGGTTCATGTTGACGAACGGCCAGAGCCCGCGCTGCTTGCAGGCGGCGGCCAGCTCGGCCATCGGCGCGTTGGCGGCGCCGGCCGCGTTGTAGGGCACCAGCGGCTCGCGGGTCTCCCGGTCCTTCACCAGGTCGAGCGCCCAGAACACGCCGAGGCCGCGGACCTCGCCGATCGACGGGTGCCGCTCCGCCAGCTCGCGCAGGCCGGGGCCGAGCACGTTCTCGCCGATGTGCCTGGCGTTCTCGACGATGCCCTCCTCCGCCATCGTGTTGATGGTCGCCACCGCCGAGGCGCAGGCCAGCGGGTGGCCGGAGTAGGTGAGCCCGCCGGGGAAGGCCCGCTCGGCGAAGGTGGCCGCGATCTCGGCGCTGATCGCCACGCCGCCCAGCGGCACGTAGCCCGAGTTGACGCCCTTGGCGAAGGTGAGCAGGTCCGGGGTGACGCCCCAGTGGTCGGCGGCGAACCACTCACCGGTGCGGCCGAAGCCGGCCATCACCTCGTCCAGGATGAACACGATCCCGTAGCGGTCGCAGATCTCCCGCACCCCGGCCAGGTAGCCCGCCGGCGGGACCAGGACGCCCGCGGTGCCGACCACGGTCTCCAGGATGACCGCCGCGACGGTGCCGGGCCCCTCGAACGCGATCACCTGCTCCAGGTGCTCCAGCGCGCGCTCGCACTCCTGCGCCTCGTTCTCGGCGTGGAAGTTGGAGCGGTAGGGGTACGGCCCCCAGAAGTGCACCACGCCGGAGACGCCGCCCTCGTTGGGCCAGCGCCGCGGGTCGCCGGTGAGGGCGATCGCGTTGGCGGTGGCGCCGTGGTACGAGCGGTAGGTGGACAGCACCTTCTGCCGGCCGGTGTGCAGCCGGGCCAGCCGGATGGCGTTCTCGTTGGCCTCGGCGCCGCCGTTGGTGAAGAAGATCTTGTCCAGGTCACCGGGGGTGCGCTCGGCGATCAGCCGGGCGGCCTCGCTGCGCGACTCGACCGCGAAACCGGGGGCGATGGTGCAGAGCTTCGCCGCCTGCTCCTGGATCGCGGCGACCACCCTCGGGTGCTGGTGACCGATGTTGGTGTTGACCAGCTGCGAGGAGAAGTCGAGGTAGCGGTTGCCGTCGTAGTCCCAGAAGTACGAGCCCTCGGCGCCGGCCACCGCGAGGGGGTCGATCAGTGCCTGGGCGGACCACGAGTGGAAGACGTGCGCGCGGTCGGCCGCCTTGACGGCCTGGCCGGTGGCTGAGTCAGCGGTGGGAATGCTCATGCCGGTAAGGCTAGGGCGGCCCGTCCCCGAAGGGCAGTTCCATCGTGTCAGCCGGTCGCGCCAACCGCCGACAGGATGCAAAGACACAGGGCCCAGGTCGAGAAGACCCGGGCCCATGGTCGGTTCAGCTGACTTATCAGCGCACTCAGATCGCGGTCATGACGTGCTTCACGCGGGTGTAGTCCTCGAAGCCGTACGCCGACAGGTCCTTGCCGTAGCCGGACTTCTTGAAGCCACCGTGCGGCATCTCGGCGACCAGCGGGATGTGGGTGTTGATCCAGACGCAGCCGAAGTCGAGGCGGCGCGACATCCGCATGGCGCGGGCGTGGTCCTTGGTCCACACCGAGGAGGCCAGCGCGAACTCGACGCCGTTGGCGTACGCCACGGCCTGGTCCTCGTCGGTGAACCTCTGCACGGTGATGACCGGGCCGAAGACCTCGTTCTGGATGATCTCGTCGTCCTGGTTCAGGCCGGAGACGACGGTCGGGGCGTAGAAGTAGCCCTTGTCGCCGACCCGGTGGCCACCGGCCTCGACCTTGGCGTGGGCGGGCAGCCGCTCGATGAAGCCGGAGACCTGCTTCAGCTGGTTGGCGTTGTTCAGCGGGCCGTACAGCACGTCCTCGTCGTCCACGCCGCCGGTCTTGGTCTCGGCCGCGGCCTTGGCCAGCGCCTCGACGAAGGCGTCGTGGATCGACTCGTGCACCAGCACGCGGGTGGCGGCGGTACAGTCCTGGCCGGCGTTGAAGTAGCCCGCCACCGAGATGCCCTCGACGGCCTCGGCGATGTCGGCGTCCTCGAAGACCACGACCGGGGCCTTGCCGCCCAGCTCCAGGTGGACGCGCTTGACGTCCTTGGAGGCGGACTCGGCGACCGAGATGCCGGCGCGCACCGAGCCGGTGATGGAGGCCATCGCCGGGGTCCTGTGCTCGACCATCAGCCTGCCGGTCTCGCGGTCGCCGCAGATGACGTTGAAGATGCCGGCCGGCAGCTCCAGCTCCTTGAGCACGCCGCCGATGATCTCGGCCAGCAGCACGGTGGAGGCCGGGGTGGTGTCGGAGGGCTTCAGCACGACGGCGTTGCCCGCGGCGATGGCCGGGGCGAACTTCCAGACGGCCATCATCATCGGGTAGTTCCACGGCGCGACCTGGGCGCAGACGCCGACCGGCTCGCGGCGGATGATCGAGGTCATCCCGTCCATGTACTCACCCGCGGCCTTGCCCTCCAGCATGCGGGCGGCGCCGGCGAAGAACCGGATCTGGTCCACCATCGGGCCGATCTCCTCGGAGAGGGTCAGCGCGCGGGGCTTGCCGGTGTTGCGCACCTCGGTGTCGACGATCTCGTCGGCGCGGGCCTCGACCGCGTCGGCGATCTTGAGCAGCAGCTTCTGGCGGGTGCTGGGGGTGGCGTCGCGCCAGATCGGGAACGCGGCGTCGGCGGAGGCCATGGCGGCGTCCACGTCCGCGGCGCCGGACAGCGGCGACGTCGCGTACACCTCGCCGGTGGTCGGGTCCACGATGTCGAGCGTGCGGCCGTCGGCCGCGTCGACGAACTCACCGTTGATGTAGTTGCGCAGCGCGCGAAGGTCGCTCACGGATCTCTCCTCGGTCTGGGCCTGCGGCATTGCAGATTCCGGCGCAATGGTACGTCGGCGGATCCGGCGTACGAAGGGTCCCGAGTGGCCGCGACCGGAGCGGCGCGGTCCACTGGTGGCGGTACGCGCAGCGGCCCTCGGGGTCGCGCGCGTACCGTGCCAGGGTAGCCGCACGACTGCCGGTATCGACAGGGCGAGCTCGCTTCAGCGATGAAATCCGCATGCGTTTTCCAAGATCACGACGAAATCAGCAGCTTCCACGCTTGCGAACACGGGAACGATCAGGCACAGTGGCCGCGTGGCCAACCGCGACCGGAACGCCAGCGTTCCCCTCGACGCCGCCTCCAAGGCGATCATCGAGCAACTCCAGGAGGACGGGCGCCGCCCGTACGCCGCCATCGGCAAGGCCGTCGGCCTGTCCGAGGCGGCCGTGCGGCAGCGCGTCCAGAAGCTGCTCGACCAGGGCGTGATGCAGATCGTCGCCGTCACGGACCCGCTCACCGTCGGCTTCACCCGCCAGGCGATGGTCGGAATCCGGGTCGAGGGCGACATCGAGCCCGTCGCCGACGCGTTGGCCGCCCTCGACGAGGTCGACTACGTCGTCTGCACCGCAGGCTCGTTCGACCTCCTGGCCGAACTGGTCTGCGAGGACGACGAGCACCTGCTCGAACTGATCAACAAGCGCATCCGCGCCCTTCCCGGCGTGCGGAGCACCGAGAGCTTCGTTTACCTGAAGCTCCGGAAACAGACCTACACCTGGGGCACCCGATGACAGCCGACCCGGCGCAGAAGGACCTTTCCAAGACCGCCTACGACCACCTGTGGATGCACTTCACCCGCATGTCGTCGTACGAGAACTCCCCCGTGCCGACGATCGTCAAGGGCGAGGGCACCTACGTCTGGGACGACAAGGGACGCAAGTACCTCGACGGCCTCGCCGGCCTGTTCGTCGTCCAGGCCGGCCACGGCCGTGAGGAGCTCGCCGAGGCCGCCGCCAAGCAGGCCAAGGAGCTCGCCTTCTTCCCGGTGTGGAGCTACGCCCACCCGAAGGCCGTCGAGCTGGCCGAGCGCCTGGCCAACTACGCCCCGGGCGACCTGAACAAGGTCTTCTTCTCCACCGGTGGCGGCGAGGCCGTCGAGACCGCCTGGAAGCTCGCCAAGCAGTACTTCAAGCTGACCGGCAAGCCGACCAAGTACAAGGTCATCTCGCGCGCCGTCGCCTACCACGGCACCCCGCAGGGCGCCCTGTCCATCACCGGCCTGCCGGGCCTGAAGGCCCCGTTCGAGCCGCTGGTGCCGGGCACCCACAAGGCCCCGAACACCAACATCTACCGCGCCCCGGCCTTCCTCGAGGGCCCCGACGGCACGGTCGACCCCGAGGCCTACGGCCGCTGGTGCGCCGACGAGATCGAGGTGGCCATCCTCAACGAGGGCGCCGAGACCGTCGCCGCCGTCTTCGTCGAGCCGGTGCAGAACGCCGGCGGCTGCTTCCCGCCGCCGCCCGGGTACTTCCAGCGCCTGCGCGAGATCTGCGACCGCCACGACGTGCTGCTGGTCTCGGACGAGGTCATCTGCGCCTTCGGCCGTCTGGGCACCATGTTCGGCGCCGACAAGTTCGGCTACCAGCCCGACATGATCACCTGCGCCAAGGGCATGACCTCGGGCTACTCCCCGATCGGCGCCACGATCATCTCGGACCGCCTCGCCGAGCCGTTCTACAAGGGTGACAACACCTTCCTGCACGGCTACACCTTCGGTGGCCACCCGGTCTCCTCCGCGGTGGCGCTGGCCAACCTCGACATCTTCGAGCGCGAGGGCCTGAACCAGCACGTGCTCGACAACGAGGCCGCGTTCCTGGGCACCCTGAACAAGCTGCGCGACCTGCCGATCGTCGGCGACGTCCGCGGCAACGGGTACTTCTACGGCATCGAGCTCGTGAAGGACAAGGTCACCAAGGAGTCGTTCAACGACGAAGAGATCGAGCGCGTCCTCTACGGCTTCCTGTCGAAGGCCCTCTTCGACAACGGCCTGTACTGCCGCGCCGACGACCGTGGCGACCCGGTCATCCAGCTGGCCCCGCCGCTGATCTCCGACCAGTCGACCTTCGACGAGATCGAGCAGATCCTGCGGACCAGCCTCACCGACGCGTGGGCGAAGATCTGATCCCCTGAGCCTTCTTCCCCACCCACCGCGGGGGGGGGGGGCCCCCCCCCCCCCCCCCGGCCCCCCCCCCCGCCCCCCCCCCGGGGGGACCCCCCCCCCCACCCCCAAAAAACCAAAAACAAACACAAAAAAGAGGGATTTT
>NZ_JBSHBN010000127.1:0-7441 GCF_053612025.1 Kitasatospora sp. NPDC054768 | reverse complement strand
CCGGGGGGCCGCCCTTCGGCGTGCCCGGCCCGGTTTCCCACCCCCGGAACATCACAGTCGTACGACCAAACATGCCTGAATGCGGGTGATTTGCCCGTGATGGACCAGAGCGCCGCCACCGCGACCAGCCCCCGTCGTTCTAATCTGACGACTGTCATATCCCTGCGGCCACCCAGGATGGATCCTCATGTCAGCGGCACCGCCTGACAACGACGTGCTGTGGGCCCGAGGGATCGTCAAGTCCCATGACGGCACCCCCGCCCTGCGCGGCATCTCGATCGGCGTCCGCGAGGGCGAGGTGCTCGCCGTCACCGGCCCGCGCGGCTCCGGCAAGAGCACCCTGCTCGACTGCCTCTCCGCGCAGCTCCCGGTCGACGAGGGGGAGGTCTGGTTCAACAGCGCCCCCGTGCACACCCTCGCCCGGGCCGGCCGCGAACGGCTGCGCCGCGACCGCTTCGGCTTCGTCGGCTCCGAGCCCCACCTGGTGCCCGAACTGACCGCCCGGGAGAACGTCGCGCTGCCGCTGCTGCTCGCCGGGGCCGGCAACAAGGCCGCCTACACCGCCGCCGACGAGTGGCTGGAACGCCTCGACGTCGGCGACTGCGCCCGGCTGCGGCCGGAGCGCCTGCTCCAGAGCCACCGCCAGCGGGTCGCCGTCGCCCGCGCCCTGGCCCCGCTGCCGCCCGTCGTCTTCGCCGACGACCCCACCGCCCCGCTGCACCGCGAGGCCGCCGACCAGGTCATGCGGATACTGACCAGCGCGGCGCGGTCCCACCAGCTCACCCTCGTCCTGGCCACCCACGACCCCGAGCTCGTCCGGTTCGCGGACCGCGCCGTCGCCCTCGTCGACGGACGGCTCACCGCCCCCGCCGCACCCGTCCCCCGCGGCATCACCGCCCCCGGGGCCGCCGGAGCGCCCGCCGTCACGGCCACCCGCCGCTGAAAGGGTCGACGTGTTCTATCTCCGTCTGGCCCGGGGCTACCGGGTGCCCGACCTCGGCCGCTGGCTGCTCACCGCAGCGGCCGCCGCCGTGGTCGCCGCCTTCCTGCTGCGCTCCCTCGGCCGGGCGATGAGCGAGCAGATCGGCGGCGCTGACCCGCTGGTCCGGCTGCTCTGGTGCCTGCCCCCGCTCGCCGCCCTCGCCTGGTTCGCGGCCGTCGCCGCCCGCGCGGTGCCCGCCCGCCGGCCCGAGCGGATCGCCGGCCTCACCGCCGCCGGGGCCGGCTCCCGCCGCATCCGGACGCTGATCGCCGGCGAGGTCGCACTCGCCTGCACCCTCGGCAGCGTGCTGACCCTGCTGCTCTTCCTGGTGCTGCGCAACGACGTCGCCGGACCCGCGCTCGCCGCCGACCTCGGCATGGGCGTGCCGCTGCCGCCCGCCGCGCCCCTCACCCTGCTCGCCCTGGTCCCGCTCACCGCCGCCGGCGCCGCCGCCTGCGCGGTCTCCGTCACCGACACCCTGCCCGGCGGCCGCACCCCCGCCCCGACCGGCTTCGGCGTCTGGCGGATCGCCCTCGCGACCGGGCTGGGCGTGATCGGCGCCGCGCTCGAACTCATCGCCCTGCGGCCCGGAGCCGCCGTCGACGGCCGTCCGATCCACCTGCCCGCCGGGCTCGGCTCCACCAGCACCGCCGCCCTCTTCGGCTGGGCCGCCAGTGCGCTCGGCCTCGCGCTGCTCACCGGCCCGCTGCTGGCCTGGGCCGGGCGGCTGCTCGCCGTCGGGCGGCCCACCCCGCTGCGGCTGCTGGCCGGGCGCGGCCTCACCGCCCAGGCCCGCCGGCTCGGCGCGCCGCTGGCCGTGCTCACCCTCGCCGTCGCGCTGGTGCTCACCACCGTCCGCTACTGGATCGGCACGCCCGACAGCGCCGACGCGCTGCCCGCCGTCGAGGCCTGCCTGGTCCTCGGCTGCGCGGCCGCCGCGGTGGTCAACCGGCTCGCCGAGGTCCGCACCGACCGACGCGGGGTCACCCACGCGCTGCTGCGCCTCGGCACCTCGCCCCGACTGCTGTTCGGCGCGGTCGCGCTGCGCACCCTCGCGGTGGGCAGCACACTGCTGCTGACCGGCGGGGCGACCGCCGCACTGGCGGCCGCCGGACTCCGGTAGCGGTCTCCCGGAGCGGGCCTCAGCCCGCCGCGGCGAGCTGGCCGCAGGCGCCGTCGATCTCCTGGCCACGGGTGTCGCGGACGGTCGTCGGCACGCCGTGCGACTGGAGGCGGCGGACGAACTCGCGCTCGTCCTCGGGCCGGGAGGCCGTCCACTTGGACCCGGGGGTCGGGTTCAGCGGGATCAGGTTGACGTGCACCCGACGGTTCTTGATCAGCCGGCCGAGCAGGTCCGCCCGCCAGGCCTGGTCGTTGATGTCCTTGATCAGCGCGTACTCGATGGAGATCCGGCGGCCGGACTTCTCCGCGTAGTTCCACGCCGCGTCCAGCACCTCGGCGACCTTCCAGCGGGTGTTCACCGGCACCAGCTCGTCGCGCAGCTCGTCGTCCGGGGCGTGCAGCGACAGCGCCAGGCGGCAGCTGAGGCCCTCGTCGGCGAAGCGGTGCATCGCCGGGACGAGACCGACGGTGGAGACCGTGATGCCGCGCTGGGACAGGCCGAAGCCGTCCGGCGCCGGGTCGGTCAGCCGGCGGATCGAGGCCAGCACCCGGTTGTAGTTGGCCAGCGGCTCGCCCATGCCCATGAAGACCACGTTGGACAGCCGCGCCTCGCCGCCCGGGATCTCCCCGGTCTTGAGCGCGCGCATCCCGGCGGCGATCTGCTCGACGATCTCGGCGGTGGACAGGTTGCGGGTCAGGCCGGCCTGGCCGGTGGCGCAGAACGGGCAGTTCATGCCGCAGCCGGCCTGCGAACTGATGCACATGGTGACCCGGTCCGGGTAGCGCATCAGCACGGACTCCACGAGCGTGCCGTCGAAGAGCTTCCAGAGCGTCTTGCGGGTGGCGTCGTCGTCGCAGGAGACGTGCCGGACCACCGACATCAGCTCGGGCAGCAGGCTCCCGGTGAGCTTCTCCCGGCTGGCGGCGGGGATGTCCGTCCAGCTCGCCGGGTCGTTCGACATCCGGCCGAAGTAGTGGTTGGAGAGCTGCTTGGCGCGGAACGGCTGCTCGCCCAGCTCGGCGACGGCCTCCTTGCGCTCGGCGGGGCTCAGGTCGGCGAGGTGTCGCGGGGGCTTTGCGCCGCGCGGCGCGACAAAGGTGAGTTCTCCGGGCTTAGGCATGGTTGTTCCAGTGTCGCAGACGCGCGAGGGCCCCGGACGCCAGGCGTCCGGGGCCCTCCCTGGTACGTCTCGTACGCGCCGGTCAGCTGCCGACGAACGCGGCCAGCAGCAGCCAGACCACCGGGGCGGTCGGCAGGAGCGAGTCCAGCCGGTCCATGATGCCGCCGTGGCCGGGCAGCAGCGTGCCCATGTCCTTGATCCCGAGGTCCCGCTTGATCATCGACTCGCCCAGGTCGCCCAGGGTCGCGGTGACCGCCGCGCAGCCGCCCAGGATCAGGCCCTGCCACCAGCTGCCGCCGTCGATCATCAGCTGCATCAGCAGCGCGCCCGCCAGCATCGACAGCGCGATGCCGCCGGCCAGGCCCTCGCGGGTCTTGCCCGGGCTGATCGTCGGGGCCAGCTTGGTCTTCCCGAACTTGTAGCCCACCGCGTACGCGCCGGTGTCGCTGCAGATCGTCACGATCAGGAAGAGCACGATCCGCTGGGGGCCGTCGTCGGCCGCCAGCATCATCGCCACGAAGGTGGCCAGGAACGGCACGTAGAAGGCCGTGAACACGCCTGCCGTTATGTCCCGCAGGTAGTCCTCCGGCGGCTCGGCCATCCGCCAGACCATCACCGCCAGCCCGGTCAGCGCCAGCGCGGCGGCCGCCCACTGGATGCCGGACCAGTAACCGGTGGCGACCATGGCGACGCCGCCCACGACCAGCGGGATCAGCGGCGCCTTGATCTGCTTGCGCTCGGAGAGCCGGCTGGTCAGCTCCCAGACGCCGACCGCGACCGCGGCCATCACGACGACCAGGAACAGCGCCTTCACCACGAACAGCGAGGCGACGATCACCGCCCCCAGGCCGACGCCCACGCCTATGGCGGCCTGGAGGTTACGGCCACCGCGCTGCTTGCGCGGCTGCGGCTGCGGGGCGGACTGGGCGGCCACGGGTGTCTCCTGCCCTGGGTGGGACGACGGCACGAAGTGGGGCTGCCCGGCCGCCAAGTGGTTCGCCGGCGGCGCGGGATGCACCGGTGCCCCCGGGTGCGGCGGGGTGCCGCGGCCGGGGGCGGGAGGGACGTCGTCGGATATCGCGCGCAGCACGACCGTCTCCGTCACGCCCGACGGCACCGGCTCGGGCTGGTCCTCCCGGAACAGCGGGCCGTTCAGCCGGCCGGACTCCCTGCCCTGCCCCTCGGCGGGCCCGGCCGGGCCACCGGTGGCGGGCCGGCCGTGGGCCGGGGGCCGACCGTGGGCGGCAGACCGGCCGTGGGCGGGCGCGCCGGGCGGCGGACCGGGCTCGGCCGGCACGGGAGGCATGACCTGAGTCTCCTCCGCGTCGCCGCCCCAGTACACCGGAGGCTGCTGCGACTGATCCGAACGGAGGCCCGGCGCCCCGTGGGCGACGCCCGGCGCACCCGGGGGCACGGCGTGGCCGCCCGGGTGGCCGGGGTGTCCCTGGGCCGGCGCCGGCTGCGCGCCGTACCCCGGCACCGGATGGGCCGGGGTACGGGCGGCCTGCGGGTGCGGCGCCGGATGGTGGGGCTGGAACTGCTGGTCGGACGGGCCCCAGTAGCCGGGGGCGTCAGGGGCGTCGTTCATCAGACCTCGAGCAGCTCGGCTTCCTTGTGCTTCAGCAGCTCGTCGACCTGGGCCACGTACTTGGCCGTGGTGTCGTCGAGCTCCTTCTCGGCGCGGCGGCCGTCGTCCTCGCCGACCTCGCCGTCCTTCACCAGCTTGTCGATGGCGTCCTTGGCCTTGCGGCGCACCGCGCGGATCGACACCTTGGCGTCCTCGCCCTTGGTGCGGGCGATCTTGATGAACTCCCGGCGGCGCTCCTCGGTCAGCTCGGGCAGCACCACGCGGATGATCGAGCCGTCGTTGGACGGGTTGACGCCCAGGTCGGAGTCGCGGATCGCCTGCTCGATGGCCTTCAGCGCGGTCTTGTCGAACGGCGAGACGACCGCCATCCGCGGCTCCGGCACCGAGAAGGAGGCCAGCTGGTTGATCGGCGTCACGGCGCCGTAGTACTCCGCGACGATCTTGGCGAACATCGCCGGGTGCGCACGGCCGGTGCGGATGGCCGCGAGGTCGTCCTTGGCGACGCCGACGGCCTTCTCCATCTTCTCCTCGGCCTCGAGGAGGGTCTCTTCGATCACTGTGGTCTCCCTGTCCGGTTCATCTGCTGTTGTCCCGACCGGTGTCGGCGCGGTGGCCGGTCCCGGCGTCGGCGCCGTCCAGTACGGCTGGTTGCTGCTCAGGCCCGGACAGAATCCTGGCTGATGAGTGTGCCGATCTTCTCACTCTTCACCGCGCGCGCGATATTGCCCTCCGCCAGCAGTTCGAAGACCAGCATCGGAAGGTTGTTGTCCTTGCACAGCGTGATCGCGGTGAGGTCGGCGACCTTGAGGTCGCGCGCGATGACCTCGGAGTACTCCAGCGCGTCGAACTTGACCGCGTCCGGGTTCGTCCGCGGGTCGGAGTCGTAGACGCCGTCCACGCCGTTCTTGCCCATCAGCAGGACGTCGGCGTGGATCTCCAGGGCGCGCTGGACGGCCGTGGTGTCGGTGGAGAAGTACGGCATGCCCATACCGGCGCCGAAGATCACCACACGGCCCTTCTCCAGGTGCCGGACGGCCCGCAGCGGCAGGTACGGCTCGGCGACCTGGCCCATGGTGATGGCGGTCTGGACCCGGGTCTCGATGCCCTCCTTGACCAGGAAGTCCTGCAGCGCCAGGCAGTTCATGACGGTGCCGAGCATGCCCATGTAGTCGGAGCGGGCCCGGTCCATGCCGCGGACCTGGAGCTCGGCGCCCCGGAAGAAGTTGCCGCCGCCGATGACCACCGCGACCTCGGTACCGGCACGGACGACGGTGGCGATCTCCCGGGCGATCGCGTGCACGACGTCCGGGTCGACGCCGAGCCCGCCGCCACCGGCGAAGGCTTCACCGGACAGCTTGAGCAGCACCCGGCGGCGCGAGCCGTCCCTGGGGTCCTGCGCGGTCTCCTGCGTCTCCTGCATGGACTTCTCCTTTTTGCACCTACTGGTCACAGGCGCGGGTGTGCGGATGCCCCGCCTGCGCGTACACGAGAGGAGGCCACTGCCGCGGGAACCGGTTCGGTGTCCTGCACGGCAATGGCCTCCTCGTCGTTCATGGTGCCGACGCGAGCCCGCCCGTTGGGGATAGGCGCGGGGTGAGCCCGTTCGGCGTTCCTCCCGCCCCGATCAGCGGGCGGGGGCGGTTCCCAGCGTAAAGGGGCCGGGGACCAGGTGGAACGTGGCTCAGGCGCCGACGCGGAAACGCGCGAAGCGCTTGAGGGTGACGCCGTTCTCCTCGAGGACCTTGGCGACGGTCTTCTTGTTGTCCTTCGCGAAGGCCTGCTCCAGGACCGAGAACTCCTTCACGAAGCCGGTGACGCGACCCTCGACGATCTTCGGCAGGGCGGCCTCCGGCTTGCCCTCCTCGCGAGCGGTGGCCTCGGCGACGCGGCGCTCGTTCTCGATGTCCTCGGCCGGGATGTCCTCGCGGGACAGGTACTTCGGGGCGAAGGCGGCGATGTGCTGCGCGACGTCCTTGGCGACCTCGGCGTTCTCCTTGTCCAGCTCGACCAGGACGCCGACGGCCGGCGGCAGGTCGGGGCTGGTCTTGTGCAGGTAGACTGCGACGAAGCCGTCACCGTCGAACTGGGCGAAGCGGCGGAAGACGATCTTCTCGCCCAGGGTCGCGTTGGCCTCGTCCACGAACTGCTGGACGGTCTTGCCGGCCTCGATCTCGGAGGCCAGGGCGGCGTCCAGGTCGGCCGGGGCGGTCTTGGCGACGTGGGCGGCGATGGCGTCGGCGACCTTGACGAAGTTGTCACCCTTGGCGACGAAGTCGGTCTCGCAGTTCAGCTCGACCAGGACGCCGGACTTCTTGTCCTCGGCGATCAGCGCGGCGACGGCGCCGTTGGAGGCGTCGCGGCCCTCGCGCTTGGCGACGCCCTTCTGGCCCTTGATGCGCAGGAACTCGACGGCCTTCTCGACGTTGCCCTCGGCCTCGTCCAGGGCCTTCTTGCAGTCCATCATGCCGGCGCCGGTGAGCTCACGGAGCTTCTTGACGTCCGCGGCGGTGAAGTTCGCCATGGTGTGAATCTCTTCTCGCGTCTCGCGTGTCTGCGTGGAGTGGCGCCGGGACCGATGGTCCGGTCCCGGCGCGGGAGAGAGGGGCACCCGCCGGCTTCGTACCGGCG
>NZ_JBSHBN010000126.1:18253-26810 GCF_053612025.1 Kitasatospora sp. NPDC054768 | reverse complement strand
GGCGTGGCCGCGGGCCGGGTTGCGTGGGCCCCCCCCCCGCACACCGCCCCCCCGGGAGGTCGGGGGGGGCCGCCCCCCCTGGGGCCCCCCCCCCCCCGGTGGGGGGGCCCCCGGCCGGGCCGGGACCACCGCCACCAACCGGTCAGTACGAGTCGTTACCGGACTGCCGTTCAGAGAAGCTGGAAGGACCACTCCTGCTTCCAACCGCCTTCACAGCTCCATACCCCGAGCTGCTTGAAGTCGGAGTCGTGGGTGAGGCAGTCGTCGTCGCCGATCTGGATCCGGTACTTGCCGTTGCCGAGGCTGACGAACTCCCACTTCTGGTTGGAGGTGTTGCCCCAGGCCTGCTGCTCGGCGACATAGGTCTCGGGGTTCTCGGTGAGGTTGAACCCGAGGTCGTTGACGATCCGGTAGCGGTCCCCGCCCAGCGGCTTGATGGTCCAGCGGGACCCCTTGTACCCCAGGATCCCGCCCACGATGGGCGAGCCCCAGCTCGCGGTCTCGGTGGGTGCCGAGGCGCCCAACCCGTTGGAGAGCTTCAGGAACAGCGGCCGCTCGATCGGGATGCTGGAACCGCCTCCGCTCGTCGGGGGCTTCGGGCACGTCGGAACCATCCTTCTTCTCGGAGAAGTTGGATGCTAGGCATCGGAATTCTCCGTCCCGCGACTCCTGACGCAATCCATATGACAAGATCAAGAAGCCTGACGCCTTTCACGCGCCACCCCGGTCGGTGCGCCCTGCGGACCGGGCTCGACCCCAGCGACCTGCCCCGGGCAGGCCGGATCGGAGGACCCGCGAGGTGTCGACATCACCGGAGTTCCACGGCTTCGACCTGGTGCGGCGCGGCTACGACCGCCCCGAGGTCGACAGCTACCTCGACGCCCTGTCCCGAGCCGCCCCACCGCCACCCGTGCCGGCCTTCCGGATCAGGTGGCGCGGCTACGACCGCGAGCAGGTCGACGCGCGCATCGCGGACCTCCTGCGCGGCAGGGACGCCAGCGCGTAACCCACGCTACGGGCTCGGCGCAGGAAGTCGGACCGGCCGACTTCCTGCGCCATGGGGTGTCCGGCACCCCGGCACGCCGGGGCACAGGGGTCAGGGTCAGGGTCAGGGCGAAGACCACCCGCCCGCGTCGCGGTGGTCCCGGCCGCCCGCACGGGGTGCGGACGGCCGGGGCCGTCGAGCGCTACAGCGCGGCCAGGAATCGGGCCCGCAGCGTCTCGTCGGCGATGCCCTCGACGGGCCGCCCTGCGTACCCGGTGACCTCTTCCTCCTGGAGGGCGACCAGCTCCGCGCCACCGGTCCGGAAGGGGAACCGCACATCGATGTGCCGGTGCTCCGGCTCGCCCTTGGCGGGGTTCTCCGGGGTGGTGTGCACGTCGATGTGAACGGGACCGTCGGCGGCGAGCCACATAGCCGCGATGGCTTCGTGAGCCTTGCTGTTGAACATTGCTCGGTGCAGGGTCGCGCCGGTTGGGTCCAGCCCGGCTCACACCGGCAGGCCCCAGCCCGGGCCGTCCTCGGTGCCGAGCCAGACGCGCTGTCCGGCCGCCGACACGGTGATCCCGAAGCCGCCCTGGTGCGGCTCGCCGGCCGCCTGCCAGCACTGGACCGCGCGCTCGACCCGGTCCCACAGCCGGACGGGCCCGCGCTGGGTCACGGTCCACCCGCCGCCGGGGCCGGGTGCCGTCCGCGCCTGCGATCCGGTGGACAGGTCCCAGAGGATCTGCCGGGCCCCCACACCCGTGCGGATGGCTGCGGGCGTGGCGAGTTGGGCCACCCAGCCGCCCGTCCAGCCGTCGAGTGTCGCCGGGTCGATGCGGGTCGGGGACTCGTCGCCGGGCAGCAGGTCCAGCGTCGGGCGGGGCGGCCGGTCGTGCGGGCGGGCGATCATGAAGCTGGTCTGGTCGGTGAGGAACCGGCCGGTGGCCTCGCCGGGTCCGGTGACGTCGAGCAGCGCGAGGGCGTTCGCACAGCTCCACCCGGAGAGGGTGACCAGGATTCGACCGCCGGGCTTGACCTGGTGGAGCCACGGGAGGGGGATGTACCGAACCGAACAGGTGGCGATGAGCCGGTCGTACCGGCCGCCGTCCGGGTCCCCGCGCAGTCCGTCCCCGACGATGAGCCGGGGGGAGAATCCCGCGGCCTTGAGCGCCGCCGCCGCTGCCACGCGATGGCAGGGTCGTACTCGACACTGGTGAGATTGGCGTCCCCGAGGCGGTGGGCGCCGAGGGCGGTCGAGTACCCGGTCCCGGTGCCGATCTCCAGCACGCGGTGCCCGGCCTCGGCATCGAGTTGCTGCCACATGCGCAGCACCACGGACGGGAGGGTGGACGACGAGGACGGGATACCGGTCACGGCTTCCCCGGCCGTGTCCTCGGGCCCGATGCGGCCGTCGAGTTGGGTGACCAGCGTCCGGTCGTCGTAGATGCCCTCCAGCCATCCGGGCTCGCCCTCGCGGACGGGCCGGTAGGCGGTCGGGACGCTGCCGGTGACCGGGGCGAAGTGGGTTCCGACGAAGAGTTCCCGCGGAACGTCCCTCGCGGCTCTCTCCCACGCGCGTTCGGTGAGCGCACCGTTCCCGGCGAGCCTGTCGGCCAGAGCGGTGCGGAGTTCAGCCGGTGTGCTCATGTGCGGCGGAACCTTTCTGGAGCTGGTCGGCGAGGGCGTGGGCGATGGCGTCGGTGGTCTCGGCCGGCTGCCATGCCCACTGGCCGTTCGGGCTGCCCCGCCCCTCACCTGCTCTCTTGGGACGGGTGGCCGGTGCGCAGGATGGCAGGTGCGGTCCCGCCCGCCCGCATGGTGTACGGGCAAGGCAGGGCGGCAGGAAGGTGCCGGGTCGGCTACGCGACGTAGAAGGGACGGGCCGCGTCCTGGATCTCCGCCACCGCCCGGACAAAGTCGTCCAGGCCGCCGCCCCAGGGGTCGGCGATGCCGGAGCCGAGGACGCGCACCGGGCGGTCCGGGCCTACGAGGGCCCGGACGGTGTCGGCGGTCTCCTCGTCCACGGCGACCAGATCGTCCGCCCAACTGATCAGGTGCCGGTCGAGGACGGCCCCGCGGTGCCCGGTGAGGTCGTAGCCGAAGCCGGCGGCGGCCTGGATCATGAGCGGGTGGGCGGGCTTGCCCACGTGCCAGTTCCGGGTGCCCGCCGAGCGGACATCGAGCGCGCCCCCGGACCGCTCGGCGATGATCAGCGCGGCGATCGGGGACCGGCAGTGGTTGCCCTTGCAGATCACCAGGACGTTGCGGCGGGTCGAGCTCATTCGGGGTCCACCCGCTCGATCTCGAAGGTGAGCACGCCCAGAGCTTCCTTGTGGGGCGGGAAGATGGCGCGGATCGCTTCGAGCTGTTCGGCCTCGGTCGCCTTCGGGTTGACGGCCGCCACGTTCTCGGCGCCGAACATCTCCTCGAAGGTGCGGTACTTCCCGATCCGAGTGACCCGGGTCAGGCAACTCGACTCGCGGCAGGTGAAGTTGATCCGATCCCCGACCCTGATCCGCTTCATCGACTCGTAGGCGACGCGGACTTCGACGGTCTTCTCGCCGCTGGCGATCAGGTCGAAGTACTGCCGGTAGATCGGCATGTTGCGGGGGCGCTGCGCCTGGGAGTTGTGCGTGGCGGGCCGGCGGGTGCTCATCAGGGCTTCCAATGCGGTTGTGGTGTAGGACCGGAAGAAGTGCCTGGGGTCGCTCAGCACGAGTTCGCCGAGACCTGTCAGCGCCTCGACGTAGTCCTCCTGGGTGCCGGGCCAGGCCGAGGGGTCGAGCAGCCACGCGGGGGTGATGTCGTCCCGGGCTGCGGGCCCGGCTTCGGCGGCTTCGCGCAGCAGGCTCTTGGAGAGCTTGCCTCCGTCGCTGCCGAGGATCTGGGGGGTGAAGATCCGGACGGGCAGGGGCCCGGCGGGCGGGCCGAGGGCGGCGTGCGCGCCGTCGACGAGCTGGCATCCGAAGGCCCAGTCGCCGCCCTTGACCATGACGTGCAGGGTGCGGTCGTCGGGCCGGTAGGAGCGTTCCTTGACGACGTTGCGGTAGAGAGTGGCCAGGTCCAGGTAGCCACCGCCCAAGGGCGTGATATCGGCCTCGTAGCGGCCGTGTTCGAGGCAGGCGGCCTCGAACAGGCCACCTGCCTCGTCCAGTTCCAGCAGCCGAGTCCGGCCCGCGTACTTCTCGGCCCAGCCGCACACCGGGCAGGGCAGCCGGATGTGCGCGCTCCCGCTGTTCGGCGACAGCCAGGTGCCGACCGCGTCCAGGAGTTCCAACGTCCGCAGGAACTCGGCTCGGAACGCCGGGGTGTCCTGCTGCCGGGTGTAGGTGGTGACCGTGTACGGCACGTTCGTCCGGGCACGGCAGGCGTCGAACAGCGGCAGGTAGTACCGGGCGAGGAGTGCCGTGATCTCGTCGGCGCTCAGGGCGTGGGCGTAGGCCCGCTGGTAGCGCCGCCCGTCGACCCTGACGGTCTGGGCCGGGGAGTTGTCGAGCGCGCAGAAGTCCACAGTGGTGTCGATACCGAACTCGTCGCGAGCCCGCTCCGCCAGGAGGAAGGCGAGGCTCTGGACGAGGTGGGTTCCCAGGTGCGGATGACCGTTGATCTGCGTGCCCACGGAGAAGCCGATGCTCTCGATGTCGTAGTCCATGATGCGGGGCCGCAGGACGTCCACGGCGTCCTCAACGGCGTTGGCGAGCACCGTGTTCGGGGACCTCAACGTCGATACGGTCATGGTTCGCCTCCCTCGGGTCGGGATGGTGCGGCGGGTACGTGACAGACCGTAGAAGCCCCGGCACGGCGCGCTCAACGAACTTGCGCCTTCTTGCGGAGCATCACTCCAAGGAGGCAATGGCTGCCGCGATCAGCGCTCTGGCCCTCACCCCGTACACAGCCATGCCGGACAGGTCCATGAAGGCCCGGATGTAGTCCGTGATCTCTCTGGGCTGGAGCACGTTGACCTTCGCGGTCAGGGTCTCCACCGCTACCCGCTGATCATCGAACAGGTAGAAGGCTTCGAGGGGCCAGATCGCACGCGGGCACCCGGCCGGGATGATCCCGATGGAGACGGACGGCAGCGACATCAGGGTGAGCAGGTGACCGAGCTGAGCGGCCATGTCCTCCGCACTGCCGATCCTGGTTCGCAACACCCACTCCTCGATCAGGACCGCGAACCGTCGCGCCCCCGTGTACATGAGCTGCGCCCGCGCCAGACGCGCCGGTACGGCTGCGGCAACGTCGTTCGGAGTGCCCTGGAAGTCCGTGATGGACTGCAGGAGCGCCGTCGCGTACTCGGCGGTCTGGAAGAAGCCGGGGAGCACGTTCGAGGCGTAGATCCGGAAGAGCCTCGTACGCTCGTAGTCGCTGATGCCCCTCTCTTGGGCGAGCCTCATGCCGGAGCTGTTCCGGCGTCTCCACTCCTGGTACATCGAGTCGGCGGCACGGGACGCCGCGATCAGGTCGGGGATCCGGTCGCCGGCCCCGCAGGCACCGCACCAGGTCCTTATGTCGTCTTCCGACGGGGCGGCCTTGCCGGACTGGATGCGCGAGGTCTTGGCCGGATGCCAACCACACAGGGCGGACAGCTCGCCCCCTTTGAGCCCGGCGTCCTTGCGGATCTCGACCAGTTGGTCGGCGATGGCCTTGCGCGCTGCGACGACACTGGACGAAGGCGACGATGGCATGTGCTGTCCACCCGGTGGTTCGAAGCCGCTCAGACCGCGAAGTCCTCGTGGGGTACCGCCCGTTCCCATACGGCCTCGAAGGCCTTCGTGCACAGTTCCACGGTGGCCGGCTCCTCCGTCATCACGTTCCGGGGGTCAGCCCACTCACCGTCACCGGTGAACAGGTTGAACCGCACGATCCGGCTGTCGAACAACCAGAAGTCGGCCCCCGGCAGCGCAAGGTCCAGCGCCCGGGCCCGCGGCAGCCACCGGATCTGCTCACCGGCCACGATGTTGGTGAACGTGTGGGAGTGCTCGTAGCGGATGTACTCGGTGACGGGCTCCGACACGATCCGGGCACGCCGGATGGTCACCCCACGGGCAATGGTCTCCACCACGAAGTCGTGGAACGGATGCCACCACTCGTCCCGGTCCTCCGGGGAGTACCGGTGCCCGACCTGCCACGCGGCGAACTGGTCGGCTTCGTCGGCGACGCTGTACTGATCACGCATCTCCAGATGCACGGCCGACTTCTTCGTCTCCCGGAGCAGGCTCCTGAAGTCCGGCACGTTCGATGGCATCGCAAGCCTTCCTGATGAAGGGGATCATTCGCTCGGGAATGCTGATCACGGACTCGTGGGCAGGCACACCGACCTGGTGACCGGCAACCCACTCGGTCCCGCTGACCTCCGCAAGCTCGGCCCCGGTGACGGTGTCACTCTGAATCACGAGTCGACGCTGAACCACGTCCGCCCAGACGGTGGGCGAGCCCTCCTCGTTGGTCTCAGGATCGATTCCGAAGAACTCTAGGCCCATGGCTGCCTCTCCTGTCACACGGCTTGCGCATTCTCGCGATCGAAGGTGACGCGGCTACCAGCACCGGCGCCCGGTTCCGCCTTGTCCGGCGTTTCCTGACGAACCGCCCGTCCGATCGACCCCGGGCCGACCCGGAGCAGTGCCGCAGCCCCCGGCGCGTGGGCGGCGGGGGCCGGCGGGGTCAGGCGTCCTCGTCGGGCGGCGGGGTCGTGCGGAGGGCGTTGACGACGCCCAGGGCCACGATGGAGACCGCGACGGCGAGGAGGACGGCGAAGGCCGTCCCGATCAGGAACTTCACCAGGAGTCCCGCTCCGCGTCGAGGAGCAGGACGAGGAGGTTGAGGAGGGTCGAGGCCGGCGCCGTGTTGAAGCGGACGAGGACGCGGCCGTCGATGGTCCGGTCGGTGCCGGCCGAGGGGAAGATCAGGCCGAACTTCCGCCCCCGGTCCTGGACTTCGGCGAGGAGCGTGCTGATGTGGGCGTCGGTGTAGTGCCGGATCCGGGGGTCGGTCGGCAGCATCGGGTGGCGGCGGGCCATCACGCGGCGCCGTCCAGCTCGAACCAGACGGATTTGGCACGCTCGTGGGGGTCGACGCCCCAGCGGTGGGTGAGGCCCTCGACCAACTGCAGGCCCCGGCCGGACTCCGCGAGCAGGGAGAGCGGCGGGGTGGTGGGGAGGATCGGGCTCCCGTCCGTGACCGAGACGCGCAGCGAACCGTTGGTGGAGATGATCTCGACGAGCGGGGCGGGGGTGTCCCCGTGGCGCCAGGCGTTGACGAGCAGCTCGCAGAGGGCGAGCTGCGCGTCGGAGATGACGGAGGGGGACCAGCCGACGCGGGTCATGGTGTTGCGGAGGGTCTGACGGGCGATGGCGATGGTGGGGGTGTTGACGTGACGCATGGGAGTTCTCCCGAGGCGTGAGTGAGGGAGGAACCGGCGGAACATGTGTCGCCGTGAGCCAGGCCGATGGAGATGGAGGTGGCTGCTCTTCGGTGCTTGCCAGCAGGCGTTACTGACGATCCGTCGGATCGATGTGAGATCGACCATAGCGCACACAAGTATCCAAATTTCCACCCTCCCTGGATTCTTCCCCCTACGGTGGTAACTGGTGGACCGCCGATCGACACGCGCGGCACACTGGCCACACGCACGCCTGGAAGGAAGTCATGCCGCCACGATCGAACCCAACGCTCCGTCAACGCAGGCTTGGGACCGAACTGCGAAGAATCCGCGAGCACGCCGGGTTCGGCGGCTCGCAGCTCGGCCGTTCCGTAGGTATGAGTCCAGCCCAGGTGACACAGATGGAGTCAGGCCGGATCGGCATCAGCGTCGAGCGGCTCCACACCATCGCGGCCGCATGCAACTGCGCCAACCGACCCTTGATCGACGCGCTCACCGCCATAATCACGGAGAGGGGAAAGGGCTGGTGGGAGGAGTATGGCGAGGTCCTCACCTCGGACTACCTTGAGGTCGCCGAGATCGAAGGCCATGCCGAGAAGCTCTCCATGTGCACCACCACATACATCCCAGGCCCCCTCCAGACCGCCAGCTACGCCTCGGCCGTTTTCAAGAGGATCTTCCCACCGCTCCCCCGCAAGGATGTCGACATCCGAACCGCGTTCCGCATCCAGCGGCAACAGGTCATTCGTTCCGGCCGGACACCGTTTCGAGCATTCATCCACGAAGCCGCACTGAGGATGCAGTTCGGTGGGCCGATGGTGCTCGTGGACCAGCTTGACGCCCTGCTCGAAGACTCCCAGCAGCCCGGAATCTCCGTTCGGGTCGTTCCCTTCGCAGTTGACACGTTTCCCGGCGCCGGAGAGAACCTCACGTTCGCGGAGGGACCGGTCCCCGAACTCGACACCATCCAGTTGGACGTCTCGCAGGGCGCCCTGTTCTTCGACTCTCCAGCGGACCTCGCCAAGTACCGGGCGATCTTCGCGCGTCTTGACTCCACAGCTCTCCCTGAAGATGGATCTCGAAACTTCATCCGATCCATCAAGAAGGAACTGGAAGAAACGTATGCCTGAATCGGCATGGCAGAAGTCCAGCTACAGCGCCTCAAGCAATGAGTGCGTCGAGGTCCGTTCGGT
>NZ_JBSHBN010000126.1:0-18155 GCF_053612025.1 Kitasatospora sp. NPDC054768 | reverse complement strand
GTCGCCGGGGCGGTCGAACTCCGCGAGTCCGACGAGGGCCACCTCATCCTCCGCACCACCCCCACCACCCTCGCCGCCCTCCTCCACGGCCTCAAAGCCGGCGAATTCGACCACCACGCCTGACCGCCCCGCCCCGCAGCGCCCCTCGCCCACCCCGGGCGAGGGGCGCAACCACCGCACCGCGAAGGCAAAGGTCCCCGGCCAGGAAGGAAACGGAAGACAACAATGCCTGAGTCCACCTGGCAGAAGTCCAGCTACAGCGGCGCTACCAATGAGTGCGTCGAGGTCCGTTCGGTCGCCGGGGCGGTCGAACTCCGCGAGTCCGACGAGGGCCACCTCATCCTCCGCACCACCCCCACCACCCTCGCCGCCCTCCTCCACGGCCTCAAAACCGGCGAATTCGACCACCACGCCTGACCGCCCCACCCCGCAGCGCCCCTCGCCCACCTGGGGCGAGGGGCGCCGGACAGTCAGTGCCTCCGGGGCAGTCGCCCCAGGAGGCCGTGGCCGCGCGTGGTCTGCCAGCGCGACCGCGCCAGCCGCAACACCGTGTCCCACTGCTGGCGGACCTCGTCGTCCGGCGGGCGCTCGCCGCGCCCGATCCTGTCGAGTTCGTCCCGCACCTCCCGTCCGAGCGCCGCCGAGGCCACCGTCGCCAGCATGGCCCCGAACAGGGCGGAGAGCATGGCGAAGACCGCCCCGATCGCGCCGTAGCGGTCCGTGGAGGCGTTGAAGAGGCGCGGCAGGTAGACGCTCATGGCCACCGAGTACCCGGCCAGCAGGACCGCCGCAATGCACCCGAACGGCACGAGGCCGAGCCGGGGGATCCTGCCTGCGGACAGCAGCCGACCGCTCCAGACGAGGAAGGCCGCCGTCAGCGGCGCCTCCACGACGTCCGCTCCCAGCCCCAGCGGCCCGCGGTCGAGAACGGCGTGGACCCAGCCGCTCAGCGCGGCGTACCCGGCCAGCAGCGCGATCCACTTGAGGCCGTTGACCGTGTTGCGGACGCTCAGCGGCTCCAGCTCCCAGCCCTGCTCGAACAGCCGCTGGGCGGCCCGCGCGAAGCTCAGCACCGAGACGAGGAGGAAGGCGATCCCGAAGAGCCCCGTGGCGCCCCAGTCGTTGGACGCGGAGAGCATGTCGCGCACGGCTTCGGCGCCGCCCCCGGTGAGTCCGTAGCGGTCGATGACGCGCTGGGCGACGTCCTTGCCGCCCAGGCGGACGACGAGGGTGCCGCAGACGATGGCCAGCGGCACCAGGGCGGTGAGCGCGGCCGAGGCCAGGGCCATCGAGCGGTCGAAGCCCACGAGTCGCTGGAAGCGGCTGACCACGCGCAGCGCGAACGCCGGGCGGAGCCAGAAGGTCGCCGTCCTCAGGATGGTCTCGCGGCTGATCCGTCTCGTGTGGCCCTCCGGAGTGACAGTGGTGGGGTGTCGGCGCGGGAAGCCGGGGAAGCCGGTGAGCACGCCGCCGGTGTGATCCTCGCGCGGCGGGCTCAACCCGCTGCGGCAACCCGCCGGAACGAGTTCCTCCGGCTGCGACCCGAGAGGTGGCGCGCGGCGCGGGAGCGGCCCTCGGCCGGCTGATGTCCTGTCGTGTCGGGCCTGTCCGTGGATCCCGTGTCGAGCTGCGGGGTTGCCGGGGAGGAGCCCCCTGACTCGGGCACCGCACGGCGGTGCCCGAGGCCCTACGGCTGGTCAGACGGTGAGGAGTTCCGTGGAGGTGGTGGCGGCTTGCAGGGCGTCGGGGTCGGGGACGATGCCGATCCCCGGGCCGGTGGGGACGGTCAGACGGCCGTCGTGGAGGACGAAGGGGTCGGTGATGTCGCGGGTGTAGTAGCGGGCCGAGGCCGAGATGTCGCCGGGCAGGGTGAAGCCCGGGAGCGCGGCCAGCGCCAGGTTGGCCGCCCGCCCCAGCCCGGTCTCCAGCATGCCGCCGCACCACACCGGTACGCCGTTCGCCAGGCACAGGTCGTGGATCCGGCGGGCTTCCAGGTACCCGCCGACCCGGCCGGGCTTGATGTTGACGATCGAGCACGCCTCCTGCCGGATGGCGGTGGCCGCGTCCCGGGCGGAGGTGATCGACTCGTCCAGGCAGATCGGGGTGTCCATGCGGGCCGCCAGCCGGGTGTGCGAGAGCAGGTCGTCGGGGGCGAACGGCTGCTCGATCAGCGTCAGCCCGTAGGCGTCGAGCCGGCGCAGGTGGGGCTGGTCCGCCGGACCGTAGGCGGTGTTGGCGTCCACCTGCAGGGCGATGTCCGGGCCGAACGTCTCCCGGACCGCTCGCAGCGGCTCGATGTCCCAGCCCGGTTCGATCTTCAGCTTGATCCGGGCGTAGCCCGCGCGGAGGTAGCCGTCGACGGCGCTGATCAGCTCGTCGACGGTGTCCGTGATGCCGACCGACACGCCGACCGCGAGCTCGGTGCGCGTCGCCCCGAAGTACTGGGCGAGGCTGATGCCGGCGGTCCGCAGTTCGGCGTCCAGTACCGCCATCTCGACGGCCGTCCTGGCCATCGGATTGCCTCTGACCGGCCGGAGCAGCTCGGGTACCAGTGCCGCGGTCAGCCCGGGGGCCCGGGACAACCGGGGCAGCAGGAACTCACGTACCACTTCCCGGGCCCCGGCCAGGTACTCGGCGCTGTACGTCGGATCGTCGTCGGCCACGCACTCGCCCCAGCCGACGGCTCCGTCGGCCGTGGTGACCTTGACCAGCAGCGAGTTCCGGTGTTCCTGGGTTCCCAGTGCGGTCCGGAACGGCGCGACCAGGGGCAGGGCCACCTCACGCAACTCCACCTGCTGCAGCTTCATTCCGATGTTTCCTTCCGTCGCAGGACGTACCAGCCGGACCGGTCGAACCCGTCGATCCGGTAGCCGCTCTCCAGGGCGCCGCCGAGCGCCCGGCGCATCGCGGACCGCCAGCGCCGGGCGGCGGCCGGATCCGTTCGCCGCAGGGACTCCGCGTCCACGGGGGTGACACAACGCAGTACGCCGCCGGTCGCGGCGCGCGGTACGGGCTCACCGTTGCCGTCCGCTTCGAGCACGGGTTCCGCCGCGGCCGGGTCCGGCAGCGGTGCCGGTGCGTGCGGCGTCCCGTGCACCGGCCAGCTGACGAACAGCCGGTCGGAGTCGTCGCCGTCGTTGATGCCGTCGGCCAACGGCCCGTAGAAGTCGGGCAGGTACGCCTCCGCGACCGCCCCGAGCCGCCGCAGGTTGAAGTGGGCGTTGCGGCGGATCAGCGGGTCGTACGTCCACGAGATCGACGACAGGCCCGCCTGGGCGGCCCACTCCCGCTGGTGCGACTTCATCGCCGCGCCGATCCCGCGCCCGCGCATTCCCGGCAGCACGCCGGCCACGTGCGAGTGCAGGCTGTCCCCGATGGTGCGGAATCCGGCGGTCACGCCGACCATCGCCGTCCCGAGATACGCCGCCGCGACGTAGCCGCCGGTGTGGGCGAGCGCGCACATCACGTCCAGGGCCAGCGGTGGCTCGGCGATGTCCGGGGTGTTCCACACGGCGCGCAGCACCGCGTCGGCCTGCTGGAGTTCGGGTACGGTCCGGAGCAACCGGATTCGGACGTCCGCCCGTTCCGCGCCGGCGGAAGGAAAATCGACCGTGCGACGAGTCTGCTCGGCGGGCCGCCCCGGGCCATTGGCGTCCGGGCCCGAGTTCACCTGGCCTCCTTTGTGCCGATGTCCGGCAGCCGTAGCCGCAGTTGCAGCGCCAGTGCCAGCCGCAGGTCCGGATCGTCGATGTCGATCAGCTCGGCCAGCCGGCGCAACCGGTGCCGCAACGTGTTGGGGTGCAGCGTCATGGCCTCGGCGACCCGTGGCACGTCGTAGTGCCCGGCGATCCAGCAGCGCAGTGTCTTCTCGTACTCCGTTCCGTGCCGGGCGTCGTGGTCGAGCACCGTCGACAGGGGCTCCCCGTGCAGGGCCGGACGGTACCGGAGCGCCTCGTGGACGTCCCGCAGGAATATCGGGGCGGCCAGCTCGTCGTGCCGTCCGATCTCCGTCCTGCCGAACGGTCCGCACACCACCTCGAGCGCCTGCCTGGCCTGGCTCAGCCCTGTCGAGACGTCGGCGAGGCCGGGGAGGGTGCGGCTGATCCCCGCCCGCCAGCCGCCGCCCAGGGTGTCGCTCGCCCGGGCCAGCACCGTCGCGATGATCAGCTGGATCACGGGCGCGTCGGACGCCGTGTCGACCACCGCCACGGCCTGACCGTCCAGCGCTCCGGCGGCGGCTCCCAGCCGGTAGGCGGAGAGTCCCATCCGCAGCAGGTCGCCGACGTATTCGGCGGCGGAGTCCGGCGAGACGCCTCGCGCGTGACCGGCCGGTTCGCCGAAGCGGCCGATCACCAGCACGGTCGCCGGGGCGTCGAAGCGTATCGCGAACGAGTCGGCGAGCTCCCGGGTCGCTCCCAGGCCGCGGAGCAACCAGCCCAGGCGCTCGGCTCGTTGCCGGCGCTCGGCGTCCGCCGCGAGGCTGACCCGGGCCAGGTGGGGCGCGGCCAGCCGCGCGCCCTCGGCGAGGACGTCCGCCGCCTCCTCCGTCAGGGGCTCATCGCCTTGGAGCACCCAGATGGTGCCCAGCGCCTCGCCACCGTCCCGGATGGCGATGGCGAGGCGTGGCCGGTACTCCTTCGGCTCGTAGCTCCAGACCGCGGTGTCGGAGCGCAGGACGGCGGCGTACTCCTCGGCGTGGGTCGGGTGGTCCGGCACCCGGCGGCCGAGGATGCCGTCACGGCGCGGGTCGTCGACCAGTTGGCCCGGGACCGTGGAGTAGGCCAGCACGCGCATGGACAGGTCCTCGATCGCCACCGCGCCGCCGGCGCGCACGGCGATGTCGTTGGCGAGGGCGAACAGGTCGGTGGACCGGTGCCTGTTCGGCTCGAACACCGGGCTCGTGATCGCACGCAGCGCGTCGATCAGGGTGTAGAGCTGCCCCCAGGAGATCTCGGCGCTGCGCTCCAGGAGCGCCACTCCGGTCCGTTCGGCCGCCTGTGTCAGCGCTGCCGTGTCCGTGCTGCCGGCTCGCATGACCACCGCCGTGGCGTGGTGCTCGGCTGCCCGCTCCAGGACGTCGGCGGTCAGTCGGCCGGGTACCAGGACGATCGCGTCGGTCAGCCCTGTCCCGGGGGCGTCGGTGTCATGGATCGTGGGCGCCCCGACGGCGACCGCCCGGCCTCGCGGCAGTGCGAGCGGCCGTAGGAGGTCGGTTCCCAGGCTGTCGAGCACGACCCCGAGGGTGATCCCGGCGGGGGCTGTCATCGCCGCTCCGATCGCGGCATCCGGCCTCGGCGCTCTCCGGTGGACTCACCGTCGGCGGTCACCTGTTCACCGGCCGGGAACACATGCGTCGTTCCGGTCGGCGGCAGCTGCCTCTCCGGACCGGCCACCGCCGGCCGCGGGGTGGTGTGGCCCACCAGGGGGGCGACGTGGTTGCTCGGCCCGGCGGCCTTCCGGCGGCTCGGCGGAGTCGGAGTCATGGGGAGTCCTCGTCAGGGGATGGGTCGGGTGAAGGGGGCGCCGATGAGGGACACCTCGGGGCGGTCGGCGGAGAGCGAGCAGCGGACGGGGGCCGTCAGGGGACGAGGTTGAGGCCGGGGGGAAGTCCCAGGGGGGCGGTGTCGTCGGGCTGTCGGACGAAGCGCATCCGGTGGACACCGTGCGTGCTGATCAGGAGGTCGTCGCCGCTGGGGCGCAGGCTGATCAGGCCGCCCGCGCGGAACGCGCCGTCCGGTGCCGGTTCGATCGTCCCGACGAACTCCAGGCCGAGTTCGAGCGTGCCGTCCCGGGTGACCGTCGCCAGGACACCGAGTTCCGGACTGCGGTAGACGGCCGGTGGCAGTGCGGCACCGGCAGCCGCGGGGGGACAGCGCCGGTACTCCGTGGCGCGGCCGGGGCGGTACACCGATCCGATCCTGATCGTGCCGGACGACACCCGCAGCCAGAAGCCGGCGCTGTCCTCCAGGCCGTGCCAGCTGCCGTCGACGGCCGGGGCGAACTCGCCGGCGGACGGCGCGTCGTGGATGCGGATCCGGCCGTTGCCCACGGCGTCGATCCGGAGGGTGAGGCCGGATCGCGGATCCAGCCAGTCCCCCGCCAGCCGGGCAGCGGGCTCGGCGGCCACCGGGTCCGCGATCAGCGCGACGGGATCGTCCTCGGGCAGCCCGGCGGCCAGCCGGAGCACCCGAGTGGCCAGCTTCGCGGAGTCGATCGAGGAGTTGTTGCTCAGCAGCGCCACGCCGAGGTCGGCGTCCGGCATGAACAGCAGCTGGGACCGGTACCCGGGGACACCGCCGGCATGGCCGAACGCCGGGTGGCCCGCGATCGTCGTGTGGTAGAGACCCAGCGCGTACGGCCACTCCTCCCCGTCCCCGGAGTCGACCTGCCGCACCAGCCCGTCGCGGATGTCGGCGCCCAGGACCCGGCCGTCCTGCAGGAACCCGAACCACGGCGCCAGGTCGGCGACGCTGGTGGCCAGGCCGCCGTCGCCGACCGCGGACTCCTCGGTGTCGGCGCGCCGGACGGCACCGCGGGTGACGTCGTACCCGTAGGCGAATCGCGGCAACGGCTCCCGGCTGTCCTCGCGGAACACGGTCTCGTTCATGCCCAGCGGTGTGAACATCCGGTCCGTGGTGAACTCCCCCAGGGTGCGACCGGTGAGCCGCCGCACGAGCGAGGCGACCAGGACGTACCCCGTGTTGGAGTAGGAGAACGCGGTCCCCGGTTCGAAGTCGACCTCGGTCAGCCCTGCCACGAAGGCCAGCGTCCGGTCCTGGGTGATCCTCGTCAGCGGGCGGCCGGCGATCGTCGCCAGCGCCAGCCAGTCCCGCAGACCTCCCGTGTGCCACAGACATTGACCGACGGTCACCGGCACCGCCAACTTCAGCTCGGGCAGGTGCGTGCGGATGTCGTCGTCCAGCGACAGTCGCCCGTCCCGGCACAGCAGCAACGCCGCCGCGGCGGTGAACTGCTTGCTCATGGAGGCGATGTCGAACCGTGTCCGGGTGTCGACCGGCGCCTCGAACTCCACGCTCGCCAGCCCCGCAGACGCCTGGTGGATCAGCTTCCCGTCGGTGTAGATCCCGACGGACAGTCCCGGGTCACCCGGGCGTATCGCCGAGCCCACGACCTCGGACAATGTTGTTGAGATGGCCATGCACCCCAGACTCTCAGTCAGGACTGCCCGGAGGGTTTGTCCTGACAGGCAAAGTCCGCTCGCCCGACGTTGGCCGAAAGGACATGCCCCTGTGCCTCCTGACGTCAGGAGCATTCCTCGCTCAGAGCCGGTCGGCGTCGAGGACGGCCTGCGCGAAGGCCTCGGGTGCCTCCTGGGGGACGTTGTGGCCGATCTCGGGCAGGCTCCGGTGGAGGTAGGGGCCGGTGAAGAAGTCGCGGTAGCCGGCGCCGTCGCCGGGGGCGGTGAACGGGTCGCGGCCCGCGTCCAGGGTCACGGTCGGCACGGCGATCCGGGGACGGGCGGCGAGGCGGCGCTCCAGCTGGTCGTAGCGGTGCTCGCCCTCCGCCAGGCCCAGCCGCCAGCGGTAGTTGTGGATGACGATCGCCGCGTAGTCGGGGTTGTCGAAGGCGGCGGCGGTGCGGTCGAAGACGGCGTCGTCGAAGGCCCAGGTCGGCGAGACCTGCTGCCAGACCAGGCGGCACAGCTCGCGGCGCTTGTCCCGGTCCTCCATGGCACGCCGTCCGCGTTCGGTGGCGAAGTAGAACTGGTACCACCAGGTGTGCTCGGCGGCGGGCGCCAGCGGCTCCTTCTGCATCTCGACGTCGGTGACGAGGTAGCCGCTGACCGAGACGAGCGCCTCGACCCGTTCGGGCCACAGCGCGGCGATGATGTCGGCGGTGCGCGAGCCCCAGTCGAAGCCCGCCAGCACGGCCCGCCGGATGCCCAGCGCGTCCATCAGGGCGAGCACGTCCAGGGCGACCGCGGCCTGCTGGGCGTTGCGCGTCGTCCGCTCGGACAGGAAGCGGGTGGTGCCGTGGCCGCGCAGGTACGGGACGACGACGCGGTAGCCCCGGGCGGCGAGCAGCGGGGCGACGTCGACGTAGCTGTGGATGTCGTACGGCCAGCCGTGCAGGCAGATCACGGCGGGGCCGTCGGCCGGGCCGTCCTCGGCGTAGCCGACGTCGAGCAGGCCGGCCCGGATCTGGGCCAGGCGGGCGAAGCCGGTCCGGGCGGCGGGGGCGGGGGCGCCGACGGGGGCGGCGGCCGGTGCAGGGGCGGGGGCACCGGCGGCCCGGGCCTGGGCCTGGGCCTGGGGCAGGGGTGGGGCGGCCAGGGACAGCGCGGTGGTGCCCGCGCCGAGTCCGACGGCCCTGGTGAAGGTGCGCCTGTCGATCATGCCGATTTCCTCCTTGGTGCGAACGTGTGCTTCATTCCAGCTTGTTGACGCCGCGTCAACGGCCCGGAGCGCCTCGGCGCGCCGCGCGGGGCCCCCGGGACGGCCGGGAACGCGAGCGCCGCCCGGGGTCCGCGGGGCCTGCGGGGCGGGGCGGTGACCTGTTCGGCGGTCGCACGATTGGGTGGCGACCGCTATTGATCCCGCACTGTTCACCGGGGCCTGCTGGAGTGGACGGGCGCCCCCCTCCCGTCGCACTCCTCACCCACCGGGCAGGTGAACGACATGACCGACCGCCCCCCGCACCCCGGCCTCCCGGCCCGGCCCGCGCTGTACCTCCGCTGTTACCCCGCCGACGCGGCGGGGCTGGAGTACCAGCGCGCGGTGCTGGAGCGCCTGGCCCGCTACCGCGGCCTGCCGGTGCCCTCCGCCTTCCTGGACGACGGGGTGCGCTCCGGCGACCCGCACCCCGCCCTGGAGCGGTTGCTGGAGCGGGCCGAACAGGGCTGGGTGAACGTGGTGCTGGTGCCGGGGCCGTTCGTCTTCTCGCTCGACGACCGCAGTGCCCGGGCGACGGTGCGCCGGCTGGAGGCGCTGGGCTGCGCGGTACTCGAACTGCCCGGCCCGGACGTCCCGCCGCCACACCCGCCGGTCCGCGCCCGGACCGCCTGAACACACTGCCCGCACCGCCCGTACGCGCACGGACACACCTCCCGCACCACAGGAACACACCACGGGAACGCACCACCGGAACGCACCGCGGGAACGCACCGCACCGCCCGCACCACCTGCGCCGCGAGGGCGCCCCGGCGGGTACCGCCGGAAACCGTCACGGCATGATGTGCCCATGGCCTTCGCACCCCTCCTCGGCGAGCGCCGCGCACCCGAACCGACCGGACGGCCGTGAGTCGGCCCGTCGAGCCGGGATCGCCCGGCGCCGGTTTCGTGTTCGTGGGGCGCCGGCCCGAACTGGACCGCCTGACCGACGCGATGCTCCGCCCGCCCGCCGTGGTCCTGGTCGAGGGCGAGGCCGGCCTGGGCAAGTCCCGCCTGGTGGCCGAGGCCGCGGCCGGTGCCGCGGCGGCGGGCCGCCTGGTGCTGACCGGCTTCTGCCATCCTCTGCGCGAGCCGCTGGCCTTCGGCCCGGTGGTGGACGCGCTGCGCGGCGTCGGCCCGTTCCTGCCGCCCGCCGACCGCATCCCGGCCAGCGCCGGGGCACTGCGCCCGCTGCTGCCCGACCTCGCCGACCGGCTGCCGCCGCTGCCCGCGGCCGCCGGTGAGGGGACGCCGGGGCTGCGGCTGCTGGTCCAGGCGGTGCGCGCCCTGCTCGGCGCGCTCGGCGAGACGGTGCTGGTCGTGGAGGACCTGCACTGGGTGGACGATGCCACCCGCGAGCTGCTCCTGCTGCTGGCCCGGGACGTGCCGGCGGGGCTGGCCCTGGTGCTCACCTACCGGGCCGAGGACCTGGCGCCGGACACCCCCGTACTGGGTGCGGCCTACCGGCGCCCCGCCGGGGTGGGCGGCGCGCTGATCCGGCTGGCCCCGCTCGCCGAGGCCGAGGTCGACGAGCTGGCCCGGGCGGCGCTGGGCCCGCGCGCGACGGCGGCGCTCACCCGGGTGCTGTTCGACCGCAGCGAGGGCCTGCCGCTGGTCGCCGAGGAGGACCTGATCACGCTGTGCGAGCAGCGCGGTTCCGGCGCGCTGACCAACGCCGCGGACCTGGCCGCCGACCTGGAGCAGTCCGAGGTGCCGCGCGGCCTGCGCGACGCGGTGACCGAGCGGCTCGCGGCGCTGTCCCCGGAGGCCGCCGCGATCGCCTCGGCCGCCGCGGTGCTGGGCGTGCCGGCCGGGGAGGACCTGCTGGCCGCCGTGGCCGGCCTCGACCCGCAGGCCGCGGCGGACGGCCTCACCGAGGCGCTGCGGGCGGCGGTGCTCAACGAGAAGCCGCTGGCCCGCTACGGGTTCCGGCACGTCCTGGCGCAGCAGGTGGCCTACCGCCGGCTGCCGGGGCCGCGGCGCGGCGCGCTGCACCGGCGGGCGGTGGCGGCGCTGGGCGCGCGCGAGCCGAGGCCGCTGGTGCAGATCGCCCACCACACGCTGGCGCTCGGCGACCGGGCGGCCTGGCAGGAGGTGGCCGAGGCGGCCGCCGACCAGGCGGTGGCGCTCGGGGACAGCGGCAGTGCCGGCGCGCTGCTGCGCCGGCTGCTCGACGAGCCCGACCTCGATCCGCGGCGGCGCGGGCGGGCCGCGCTGGCGCTGGCGCGGATCGCCGCCGACGGCGTGGATTCGGTGGCCAGCGCGGCGACGCTGACCGCGATCATCGCCGATCCGCGGCTGCCGGTGCCCGACCGCGGCGAGATCCGGCTGTCGCTGGGCTTCCTGATGGCGGTGCACGGCGGGGACCGGGCCGGTTTCGACCGGATGGAGGAGTCCCTCGACGAGTTGGAGCAGCGTCCGGGCCGGGCGGCCCGGGCGATGGTGGCGCTGGCCATGAACGAGCGCGACGGCGCCGGCGAGCGCGCCCGGCAGTGGCTGGAGCGGGCCGAGCGGACGCTGGCCGCGAACCCGGACGAGGAGGTGGCCGCCGCGGTGCGGGCCACCCGGCTGACGTTCCTGGCGCGCGAGGGCGACCCCGCGGTGTGGGAGCGGCTGGACGCGCTGCCGCGCAGCTCGCGGCGGCCGGAGATCGTCCGGCAGACCACCCGTGCGCTGTACAACGCGGGTGAGATCGCCGTGGAGCTGGGCCACGACCGGCGGGCGGCGCGGCTGCTGGAGGAGAGCCGGCGCCTGGCCCGTCGGGCGGCGATCCCCTATCTGGAGTGCTACAGCCGGATCGCGCTGGTGCGGCTGGACGGTCTGGCCGGGCGGTGGGACGGGCTGGAGGAGCGGCTGGCCGCGCTGGGTGCGGAGTTCCCGGACCTCGCGATGGCCGGGGTCGAGCAGGCCCTGCTGCGGGGCCGGCTGGCGGCCGCGCGCGGCCGGCTCGCGGAGGCGCGCGACCACTTCACGGAGGCGGGCCCGTACGGGGAGCGGGAGTCGCAGGTGACCGGGGCGCTGCGGGCGGCGGCGGGGCTGGCGGGGCTGCAGCTGGCGGAGGGGGACGTCGCGCGGGCGGCGGCCACGCTGGTGCCGGCGCTGGACGCGCTGCGCCGGGCCGGGGCCTGGCCGCGGGCCGCCGAGGTGCTGCCGGTGGCGGTCGAGGTGCTGCTGGCGGCGGGCGACGCGGCGGGTGCGGCGGAGCTGGTCGAGCAGGCGCGGGCGCATCTGGAGGGGCGGGACGCGCCGGCGGCCCGGGCGGCGCTGGCCTTCGCCGGCGGTCTGCTGCTGGCCGGTACGGATCCGGCGGGCGCGGGTGGGGATCCGGCGGGCGCGGGCGCGGAGTTCGTGCGCTCGGCCGGGCTGTGGCAGCGGATCGGGCGCCCGTACGAGCAGGCGCGGGCCGAGGAGCGGGCGGCGACCGTGGCGGCGGGGGGCGACCGGGCGGCGGCCGGGGAGCGGATCGCCGCGGCCGAGCGGGCCTATCTGGCGCTGGGCGCGGCCTCGGACGCGGCCCGCTGCCAGCGGCTGCGGCGGGAGCTGGGCCTGGGCCGGGCGGCCTCGCCGGGGCGGCGCGGCTACGGCGAGCGGCTGTCCCCGCGCGAGCGCCAGGTCGCGGCGCTGGCCGCCCAGGGCGCGGCGAACCAGGACATCGCCCGGGCGCTGTTCCTGTCGACCCGTACGGTCGAGCACCACGTGGCGAGTGCGCTGCGCAAGCTCGGGGTGGGCCGGGCGGGACTGGGCGAGGCGTTGGCCGCCGCGGACGGGGCCCCGGAGGGCACCGGCTGAGGGAGGGGAAAAAAGGGGGGGTCCCGCCCGCTCCCTCAAGGGGCGGGACCCGGTCCGGGGTCGGCCGTGCCGGTGGTGCCCGGCGCCGGGGTCAGCCGTGCCGGTGGTGCCCGGCGCGTTCGACGAGCCGGGAGAGCCGGGCCAGCCGGGCCAGGCCGGGCCGGCGCAGGCCGCTGCGGCGGGCGGGCAGGACCAGCCCGGGGTCGGGGGCGGTGAAGTGGGTGTCGGCGTAGAGCCGGAGACGTTCGCGGCGGGTCATGGGGCGACCTCCGGGGGTGAGGGTCGTCGGTGTGGGGCGGGCTCCAGGAAACCGGCTGGGCGGGGGCGGGAACAATGCGTAGCGCTACCCAATCCCCCGTACCGAATCCTGGGTACCGGCCGTTCGCGCGCCTCGGACGGGCCGTCAAGCGGTGTTGCCCCACGCGGGTGAAAGAACCGTCCGGCAGGCGTCGACGCCGGTCCGCGCAGGTACGTGGTTCTGCTGTTCGTGTCACCTCCCGACAGCGAGGTTCCCGTGTCACCTGTCCGACGAGTGCGTCCGCGCCCGCCGCACGTCCTGTCCGCGTTGCTGGCGGTGGTGCTCGGTGCGGGTGCCGCCGCCCTGGGCGTTCCGGCCCCGGCGGCCTCGGCGGGGCCGCCGGAGGCCGTGCGGGCCCGGCCGGCGGCGCAGCCCGCGGCGAAGGCGGAGGGCAGGGCGGCGCGGCCGAAGCCGCGCGGGGCAGGGACGCAGCGCCCGATCGGCCCGGACCCGGTGGTCGACCTGCTGGCGCACGGCAACCTCACGATGGCCTCCAACTCGGTGCTGACCTGCGACGACAGCGACGGCACGGTCTGCTCGGACACCGAGGGGTCGAACAACGGCCGGACCAAGTTCGTCAAGGTCGACCCGAACGCGCCGGGCCCCAACGCCTCTTCGGCGCAGCTGCTGCTGCCGGCCGGGGCGAACGTCCTGTCGGCGCGCCTGTACTGGCAGTTCAACCCGACGGGGACGAGCACCAACGGCACGTCCGGGGACATCAACCTGGGCAACCGGGTCTCCTGGAAGGTCCCGGGCGCGAGCGGGTACCAGCAGGTGACCGCGGACACCTACGACTGGTTCGACCAGATGGTGGGCGGGAACCCGCCGGAGCCGCTGCTGGCCGGCGGGGCGGTCAAGGACGTGACGGCGGAGGTCAGGGCGGCCGGTGCGGGCAGCTACACCGTCGCCGACATCCAGGCGTGCAGCGGCCGTTCCTCCGCGCAGAACTTCGGCGGCAACAACGTGGGCTGCTGGGGCGGCTGGTCGTTGGTGGTCGCGTACGAGGACACGGCGGAGCCGCTGCGCTACCTCCAGGTCTGGGACGGCTACCAGCTGCTGCGCGACCCCAACAACTCGACGACCCTCACCCTCGGCGGCATCCGCACCCCCGCCACCACGGCCCCGCGGGCCGTCATGGGGATCACCGTGGGCGACGGTGACGCGCCGATCGCCGGGGACTCCCTGGCCGTCGGCTCCACGCCCACCGACCTGACCCTGCTGCCGATGCCCGGCCCCACCGGGATCGGCACGGACAACGCGTTCACCAGCCGGATCGACCACGTCGCGACGGACGGCACCGGCGCCAACATCACCACCCGCGACCCCGACCCGGTCAACAACTACGGCTACGACGCCCGGATCATCGACGTGACCGGCAAGATCCCGGCCGGCAGCGAGCAGGCGCTGGTGCGCATCAGCGGCGCCGGCGACGCCCTGGAACCGCAGGCGGCCTGGCTGGCCCTGGACGCCCTCGAACCCGACCTGCGGATCACCAAGGCCAACACCCCGCCCGGCAGCCCCGACGACAACCCGCCCGGGCTGGTCGGCCCCGGCGAGACCATCACCTACACCTTCGCGGTGGCCAACCGGCGCCAGGACGGCACCAGCACCGACCTCGACACCGCGACCGGCGTCACCGTGACCGACACGATCCCGGCCGGCACCACCTTCGTCCCCGCCTCCGACCCGGCCTGCCGGGCCAGTGGACAGACCGTCACCTGCACGGTCCCCGACCTGCCCCCGGGCGCCGAGGCCAACGTCGCCTTCCAGGTCACCGTCGACGCCTCCACCGCCGTCGGCACCCACCTCGACGACACGGCCACGCTCCAGTTCCGGGGCAGCCAGACCCAGCGGGCCCAGGAGCGCACCAGCAACACCGTGCGCAACACCGTCGCCGCCGTGCCCGGCTACACCATCGTCAAGACGGCCGACCCGACCACCGCCAAGCCCGGCGACACCGTCCACTACCGGATCCAGGCCACCAACACCAGCCGGACCGACGCCCCGGGGGTGACCCTCACCGACGACCTGTCGGGCGTGCTGAACTCCGCCGCGTACAACAACGACGCCACCGCGGACCGCGGTCAGGTCCAGTTCGCGGGCACCGCGCTGACCTGGAGCGGGGGCCTGCCCGTCGGGGCCACCGTGACCATCAACTACTCCGTCACCGTGCGCTCCCCGCTGGCCGCCGACGCGGTCCTGCGCAACGCCGTCTCCTCCGGCACCTACGCCAACAACTGCTCGCAGGGCTCGACGGACGCGCGCTGCCGCACCGAGGTCCCGGTCACCGTCCCGAGCCCCAGCCCCAGCCCGAGCCCGACGTCGTCGCCGAGCCCCAGCCCGAGCCCCAGCCCGAGTCCGACCACGAGCCCCTCGCCGCACCCGACCCACAGCCCGGGCCACAGCCCGACCCACGTCCCCCCGCCCGACCACGGTCACGGCGGCCAGCTGCCCGAGACCGGTAGCAACGCGGCCCGGCTGCTGCCCGTCGTCGGCCTCACCGCGCTCGGCGCCGTCGCCGCGGGCGTGCTCCTGCTGATCCGCGCCCGCCGCGCCCGCCGTACCCGCTGAGCCCCGTCACGACCGCACTCCCCTGGCCGCGCCCACGCCTCGCGTGGGCGCGGCCTCGCGCTGCCGGGGGGTGCGGCGGGCGGACGCGCGGTGGGGGCGGGCCGGCCGGACGGTCGCCCTGTGCGACGGGAGCGGGTGCCTCCGATGCGCCGCGGCCGCCCACCGACGAAGGGGGCGGCCGCGGTCGAGGGCGGGTCAGTAGCGCAGGACGGCGGCGATCCGGTCGCTGTCGGCGAGGGTGCCGTCGGGGACGAAGCCGACCTGGCCGCCGGTGTCCAGGGTGCGCTCGATCACCTCGTCCACGATGTCCTCGCGGGCGCCGGGCTGGTCGGCCTCGGCGGGCACGAGGTGCTCGCCCTCGTCGCGCACGGTGGCGCGGTAGTTCTCCTCGACCACCAGGCGGGCGACCCGGCCCTCGCCGACGGTCCGCCAGACCTCGTCCAGGCCGGCCGCGAACTGCTGGGCGCCGCGGGCCTTGTCGAGCTGGGCGAGGTGCTCGGCGACCTCCTGGTCGGCGTGGGCGCGCACGGCGGGTTCGACCACCTTGCGGACGGTCTCGGCGTCGGCCTGGGCCAGGCCGCCGTGCGGGAGTTGCGCGGTGGACTCCTTGGCGATCGGGCCGACGGCGTCCAGCAGGGCGAGCGCGGCGGCCTCGCCGACCACGTACAGCGGGCGGGGGGCGGCGGCCAGCAGCCTGCCGACCTCGGTGTCGGCCTGGCGCAGGAAGGTCTTGGTCGCCTCGTCGCGGAAGGTGCTGGGCGTGTCGCCGATCTGCTCCTGGCGCTCGGGGTCGGGGTTGTCGAAGACGCGCACCAGCGGGAAGCCCCGGCCCTTCTCCTCGGTGACCCGCTCCTCGGTGCCGCCCCAGAGCACCACCTTGTCGGCGGCGACCGCGAGCACCCAGAACGGGCGCTCGGCGGCGTGCGCGGCGACCAGGTTGCGGGTGAGGAAGGTGTCGGACAGGACCACCCGGGCGGGGGCGGTGCGCCCGAGTGACCAGACCTGGTGCTCGCCGGGGGCGGCGAAGATCGCCAGGCCGTCCTCGGCGTGCACCAGGTCGACCTCCGTGTGGGCCCGGTCGAGCTGTTCCAGCACGTCGATCCGGTCGGCGCGGGAGACCTCCGGGTCCGCCTGGACGCGCTCCTTCGCCTCGGCCAGCAGGTTGCGCAGCCGGACCGGGTCCTGGGTGTTGTCCGGCTCCCGGCGGTGCGTGGGCATCAGGATCGACACCACCGGATAGGGCCGCGGCCGGCGCAGCTCGGCGAGGACGGCGGGGCTGAGGTCGGGGCGCATGGAGACCCTTTCCGAAGGCGGTCGGCCTTCTTTCGTGGACGCGCGGAGCCTGGCACTGCTGCCAAATGTCGCCAATGTACCCATTGGCGGCTTCTGTGGCGCGCGAGCACGGCCCGGGCGGGGGTCTGCGGTGCGGTCGGGCCGGGGGTCGGGCCCGGGGCCTGCGGTGCGGTCGGACCGGGGGTCGGGCCCGGGGCCTGCGGTGCGGTCGGGCGGGCGGCCCGCCGGCGCCGTCCGGAGTCGGGCGGCGGCGTCGGCGGGACGCGGTCGGGCACGGTGGGGCCCGGTCGGGCACGGTGGGGCACGGTGGGACGCGACCGGTCAGGGCCGTCGGGACGGCCCGGGGACGGTCAGAACTGGACGTCGGTGCAGGAGTAGAAGGCGTTGCCGGTGTCGGCGATCTCCCAGACGGCGACGATCACCTGGTGGCCGGTGCGGCCGGTGGGCAGGGTCCCGGTGTGGGTGGTGGTGGCGGCGGGCTGGCGGCCGTTGTAGGGGACGGTCAGGAACGGGGTCAGGTCCAGGGCGGACCGGGTGATCGGCTGGCTCGCGCTGTAGCCGGGCTTGGTCAGGTAGTACGTGAAGTTCGTGGTGGAGTGCCGGGCCTCGATCTCCCAGGTGAAGGTGAGCTGCTGGCCCGCCGTCACCCTGGTGGTCGGCCAGGCGCCGCCCCGGGGGTTGTCCAGCGGGGCCCAGCGGGCGTCCCCGCCGGCGCAGATGGTGCCGTCCGCCGGGCCGCGACCCGGGAAGCCCTTGGGACCCTCGACGCTCTGCGGCTCCCACTGGATGTCTCCGCAGTCCCACGGGACGGCGTTGGCGCCGCAGAGCGCGGAACGGCTCGGCGGCAGGTTGATGAAGCCGTGCGACTGGGCCGGCAGGGCCGCCGCGATCGGCAGGGCGATCGCGGCCGCGGCGGCGGCGATCAGATGGCGCTTGCGCATGGTGCTCCTCCGTGGGGGTGGATGGAGTGTGCGCCCGGCGCGGGGCGTGCGCGTGCGCGTGGGGGTGCGCACGGCGGCCTGCCGGAGATATGGCATGCCCGCGCCAGACCGGTTGCCCGACACCGTAGGAGCTGCCTTCCCCTCGCGTCAATGGTCTGAACCATTTACGCCAAAGCCTTGCGAACACTGGGCGCCGCCCGACGTCTCGCACCCGGCACCCCACCCGTGCCCACCCGGGCACACGTGGGAAGATTGCTTGCACAAGCGCTATACAGGCTCTAGCCGATATTTCAGTCCATGGCTTATCCTGGACTCAGCCACATCCGGAAGGAGGCCGGGCCCCATGACCGCCACGGACCCCGCACTCACCGCCCTCGCCAGCGGCTGGAACGCCCTGTCCCTCCTGCACGGCCGGATCGAGTCCCACATCGAACGCGCCCTGCAGGCCGGACACGACCTGAGCGTGCGCGAGTACTCGCTGCTCGACGTGCTCAGCCGCCAGCACGACGGCGAGGGCGGGCACCTGCAGATGAAGCAGGTCGCCGACGCGGTCGTGCTCAGCCAGAGCGCCACCACCCGCCTGGTCACCCGACTGGAGGACCGCGGCCTGCTGGCGCGCTACCTGTGCCCGACCGACCGCCGCGGCATCTACACCAATGTGAGCGAGGACGGGCTGAAGCTCCTGGAGCGGGCCCGGCCGACCAACGACGCCGCACTGCGCGAGGCGCTCGACGAAGCCGCCCGCAACCCCGAGCTGACCTCGCTGGTCCGCGCGGTCGAGGCCGTGGACGCCGCCTCGCCCGCCCGCTGACCCCGGCCGGCCCCGCACCGCCGCTCCCCCGGGCCCGGCCCGTCCGAACCGCTCCCACGGTT
>NZ_JBSHBN010000125.1:0-27364 GCF_053612025.1 Kitasatospora sp. NPDC054768 | reverse complement strand
GCCTGGGCCCGGTCGGCGAGTTCGGCGGCGGCTCGGGCGAGCCGGTCGCGCAGGACCTCGTAGGTGCCGGCGTCGAGCCGGGCGTCGAGGGCGTCCACGGTCACGGTCACGTTCCTCGGTCGGTTCGGTCGGATCGGGTGGTTTGGGGCGGTTCAGCCGGTTCGGGCGGCGGGTCGGAACGCCCGGTCGCTCAGCGGGTCACTTGGAGCCGTTGGCCGAGGCGAGGCCGCCGGCCAGGACCCCGAGCGGGGTCTCCGCGACGCCCAGCTGCCGCGCCGACTCCAGCAGCCGGCGCAGCTGCCCGGCCTGGTCCCCGGCGCCCGAGCCGATCAGCTTCATCAGCAGGGCGGAGACCGTCAGGTTCTGCACGTCCGCCGTGGAGACCGAGGAGAGCACCCTGGTGAGGTCCTCGGTGAAGCTGGCCCGCCCGTCCAGCCAGGGCCCGGCCAGGGTCTGCGCGGTCTGCGAGTGGCCGACGAAGGCGTCCAGGCTCTTGCCGGCCGACACCGATTGCACCAGCCGGTCGAAGAAGACCGAGTCCCCGCCGACGATGTCGATCTTCGCCTTCTCCAGCCCGGCCGCGACCAGCGCCGCCTGGGCCTCGGCGATCTGCCGCTGGGTGTCCAGCCCGGCCAGCCGGACGTCCTTCTCGGCGGCCAGCCGCAGACGGTACTCCTCGTGCCCGCGCGAGGCCTCGTCCAGCTTGGCCATCGCCGCGGCCTTCTCGGTCAGGCCCTCGGCCTCGGCCTTCAGCCTGCCGCCGACCTCCAGCGCGGCGGCCTTGGCCTTCTCGACCTGGACGACGGCCTCGGCGCGGCCGACCTTCTCCACCGCCGCGGCCTCCTGCTCACGGACCTGGACCCGGGCCAGGCCCTCGGCGGCGGCCTCCGCCCGGATGCCCTCGGCCATCCGGATCTTGGCGGCCGCGTCCAGCTCGGCGGCCCGCTGCCGGGCCTCGGCCAGCACCAGCGCCTCGCGGGCCTTGTGCGAGGCGGCCTGTTCGGCGGCCTCGGCGGCCTTGATGTCCTTGACGAGCTTCTCCTGTGCCTCGGCCTCGGCCTGGATCACGACGGCCTTGCGGACCCGCTCGGCCTCCTCGGTGGCGCGCAGCGTCTTGACGGCCTCCTCCTGCTCGGCGACGGTGCGGTCCACCGCGACCCGCTCGCGGACCACGTCGGCGACCTCGCGCTTGGCGGACTCGACCTCCTTCTCCTTGGCGATCGTGGCGAGCTGGGTCTCCCGCTCGCGGCCGACGACCTCCAGCAGGCGGTCCTTCTCGATCCGCTCGTTCTCCACCGCGATCACCCGCTCGCGGTTCTTCTGCGCCACCGCGACCTCGCGGGCCTGGTTCTCCCGCTGCACCCCGAGCAGCTCCTCGGTGCGCAGGAAGGCGGTCTGGGCGTTGAGCCGCTCCTCCTCCTGCACCCGGGCGATCACCGCGTCCTCCTTGGCCCGCAGGGTCTCGATCTCGCGGCGCTGGCGGATCTCGGCGTCGGCCTGCCGGCGCTCCAGCTCCAGGACGGCCTCCCGGGCGTCCACGTTCTGCCGGGTGATCTCCTTCTGCTCGTTGCGCTGGTACTCGTTGGTGCGCACGTGCTCGATCGCCGTCAGCTCGGTGATCTTGCGGATGCCCTGGGCGTCCAGGATGTTGTCGGAGTCCAGCTGGCTCATCGGCGTCTGTTCCAGGTGGTCGATGGCCGCGTCCTCAAGGGTGTAGCCGTTGAGGTCGGTGCCGATGACCGCGATGATCTGGTCCCGGAACTCGTGCCGGTGGGTGTACAGGTCGGTGAAGTCCAGCTGCTTGCCGACGGTCTTGAGCGCCTCGGCGAACTTGACGGCGAAGAACTCCTGGATCGCCTGCGGGTCGCTGGCCCGGGCGGTGCCGATCGACTGCGCGACCTTGATGACGTCCTCGACGGTCTTGTTGACCCGGACGAAGAACGAGATCCGGATGTCCGCGCGGATGTTGTCCCGGCAGATCAGGCCGTCCCGGCCGGCCCGGTGGATCTCCACCGTCTTCGCGGTGATGTCCATCAACTCGGCCTTGTGGAGCACCGGGAGGACGATCGCGCCGGTGAAGGTCACGTCCACCTTCTTCGTCCGGGAGACGATCAGTGCCTTGCCCTGCTCGACCTTCTGGAACAGACGGCCCACGAACAGCAGCATGGCGAGCACGATGAGCAGCACGACGGCGACGAGCACGCCGAAACCCACGGCGATGGTGTCCATCACGGAGTCCTTTGACGATGGCGAGTTGGTGCGAAGGGAAGTGCGGTGGGGGTGGGTGGAAACGTGTGACGCGGCGTCAGTGGACAGGCGTCAGTGAACGGCCGGCGGGTCGAAGGGCGCCACCAGGAAGTGCTCGCCCTCGGCGTCGTAGTCGAAGATCAGGGCGGTCCGCCCGGCCGTCAGGGCCGGTTCGGGCGTCGCCGTACGGACCTGGACGGTCGCGGTGGAGCCGTCCTCCGCGGTGACCTCGGCCTGCCCGAAGTCGGCCGTCACCCGGCCGGTCCGGATCACGCAGACCCGGCCGACGAAGTCCCCCCGGGTGACCGGCCGGTCCTGCGGGAACAGCCGCGACAGCGGCCGGACGAGCACCCGGGTGCCCGCCCAGGAGGCGACCAGCGCGACGACGAACACGCCGCCGCGCGCCGGTGCCCCCGAGGTGAGGACGGTGCCGGCCAGGCTGACGAACCAGGCGATTGCGACCAGCAGCGACACCGCCACCGTCACGGGCACCCCGCCCAGCCCCAGCGCGTCCAGCACGCCCGTGTGGTGGCCGGCGCCCTGCCGGCCGGACCCGTCGTCGGCGCCGTGCCCCCCGGCACTGTGCCCCCCGTGTCCGAGGTGCCCGGCGTGCCCCCCGTGCCCGGCACCCAGGTGGTGCCCCGCGTGTCCGACGTCCACCTGGTGCCCGCCGCCGTGCCCCCCGTGCACGGCGCCCGGAACCAGGCCGCCGAACAGCATCAGCGACCAGTACCCGACCACCACCACCAGCGCGAAGCTGAACAGCGCCGTCGGGAAGGCCAGCGCGGCCGCGAAGAATCCCCCCATCCCGGCCACGCTCCCCCGTCTTCCCGCCGGCGCCGCGCTTCGGCGCCGGGGAGATCATGACAGTGCCGCCGCCCCCCGCACATTGCCAGGATCCGGCAATCTTTACGCCCTCTTGACACCCTGGTACGCACGGCCCGCGTGACACTGCAACAGCTCGGCAACAGGACGGCCGCCGGACGGTTCCGGAGCCGCCCCGCGGGTTTGGGGCGGGGGGCTCCCGTGGCGCGGGACCGCGGCGGTCGTATCGCGCACTACAGCCGTCGTACCGCGTACTACAGCCGTCGTACCGCGTACTACAGCGGTTGTTCCGGCCAGTTCAGCAGCCGCGCACCCATCGCCGCCGTCTCCAGGGTGAAGCGCTGGAGCGCGTCCGCCGGGTCGTACCCGGTCAGCGCCTTGATCCGCTCCAGCCGGTAGCCCAGCGTGCGCACGCTCAGGCCCAGCCGGCGCGCCGCCTCCGCGTTCACGTACGCGGCCTCCGCCTGCACCGCGATGGTGTCCAGCAGCGGACGGGCGCCGCCGCGCGCCTCGGTCAGCGGGCCGAGCACGCTGCGCACCAGGTCGGCCATGGCGGCCCGGTCGCGCATCAGCACCGGGAAGACCAGCAGCTCCTCGGCCCGCAGCTGCCGGGCCGGCAGGTCCAGCCGCTGCGCGTAGTCCAGCGCGTCCAGCGCCTCCTCGTAACTGCGCAGCACCCCGCTCGGCCCCGAGTGCCGGCGGCCGGTGGCCACCCGCAGCACCGGGCGGTAGCCGGGGCCGGGGCGCAGCGTCAGCTCGGCGAAGGCCTCCAGCACGGCCCGCTCGGAGTCCGGGGCGATGCACACCAGCCGGCCGTCCTTGCTGGCCAGCAGCACGTCCCGCTCGCCGAACCGCCCGGCCAGCTCCCGCTCCACCCGGTGCACCAGCGGATGGACGTCCGCGAACGGCTCTTCGCCCACCGCGACCGCCACCGTGTACGAGCCCGCCAGCCGCAGCCCGAACCGCTCCGCGCGCTCGGCCAGCAGCCCGAGGTCGCTGCGGCCGAACAGCAGGTCGTCGATGAACTCCCGGCGGGCCGCCTCCTCCTGGCGGACGGCCAGGCGCTGGGCCCGCTCGTGGCCCTCGCCCAGCGCGGCCAGCGCGGCGTCGGTGGCGGCGAGCACCGCGTCGCCCGTGCGGCGCAGCTCGGTGACGCTGCTCGCGGCGGCCGTCCCGGGCAGGGTCTGCCAGGCCCGCCGGGCCGCGGCCAGACACTGCGCCACCACCTCGCGCAGCCCGTACCCGGCCTCGGCGCAGTGCTCGCCGAGCTTGCGCAGGCGCTCCAGCTCCTCGCGGCGCGGCAGCCGACCGGTGCGGGAGACGTCGGCGAGCAGGACGAGATAGACCTCGGCCAGCTCGCCGGGTATGTCGTAGTCGATCTCCTCGATCACCGTGCTCTGCCCGCCCCCGTACGGCCTGGTGTTTCGGCGCTGAATTTATCAGGGGCGCTCCGGCCGGGGGCGGGCGCGGCGGCCTTCGCTACCGGTCGCGGAAGTGCAGGACGAAGCGCGCGCTGCTGCCGTCGATCCGCCGCCGCACGTACAGCGCCGGGGCGCCGTCCGGGGTGCAGCTGACGCCCTCGCGCACCAGCAGCGCGGTGCCCGGCGGGACGCCCAGCAGCTCGGCGTCCGCGAGGTCCGCGCCGACGGCGCCGAAGGCCCGCCAGTCGTACTCCAGTTCCACCCCGGCGGCCCGCGCCAGGTCCGGCACCAGGTTCCCGGAGCGGCCCGGCCGGACCAGCTCGGCGGGCAGCGGGCCGAACGGCACCCAGTAGCTGCACGCCGCCCGGGCCCGCCCGCCCAGCCGGATCACCGAGTCCACCCGGGACAGCTCCGCCGGGGTGCGGCCCAGCTGCCGGGCCGCCTCCGCGTCCTGCGGCGAGCCGGTGACGGGCGGAGCGGCCACCACGAACTCGCCGTCGGTGCGCTCCTCGTTCGGCAGTGCGGTGGGCACGCTGCCGAGGTCGAAGCGCTGGCTGCGCGGGTCCACGGCGATCGACACCCGGACGGCCGGCGGGCGGACGAAGGTGCCCACGCCCCGGCGGATCTCCACCACGGCCGCCCGCTCCAGCTCCGCCACCGCCTGCCGCACGGTCAGCCGGTTCACGCCGAACTCGGCGCTCAGCTCGGACTCGCTGGGCAGCCGGGTGCCGGCCGGGTAGGCGCCGGCGTCGACGCGCTCCTGGATCCGGCGGGCCAGGCGGCGGTACACCGGGGTGTTCGGGGAGCTCGGGGGGTTCGTCGCCACGGGCCCGATCCTACGGAGCCCGCCCGCGCCGCCGGGGTCGGTCCGTGCCGCCCGTGCCGCCCGGGCCGCCGGCCGGGCCCGCTGCGGCCGCCCGCGCCCGCTTCCGCCGCCCGGATCGCCGTGGCCGCCCGGGTCGCCGTGGCCCGCCGAGGGGAGTGGGATGGAGGGATGCATCGATCGAGGCTTGCCCGGCGACCCCGGAACGGGTTACACATCTAGACGTCTAGATGTCTCCGCTCCGGATCTTCCCCGTCCCGTCCCGGGTGCGGCTCCACCGAAAGGCCTCCCGCATGTCCCTGGTCAACTTCCGTGACGCCGCCGTCCTCGGCGACCCCGAGGGCCGGCGGGTCCGTCCCGGTGTGCTGTACCGCTCCGCCCAGCCGTTCCCGGCCGCCGACGAGGCCACCGTCGCCCAGCTGCGCGGCTGCGGCATCCGCACCATCGTGGACCTGCGGGACCCGCGCGAGACCGACCCCGAGGACTGGGCCGCCGCCGCGGCCGCCGGGATATCCGTCGTCGCCGCCCCGGTGAACCCCGCCACCGACGCCCTCACCGCGCGGATGCGCACCATGGCCACGGCCGCCGACCTGGGCGACTTCTACGTCCTGCTGGCCGAGTCCGCGCCCGAGGCGGTGGCCGCCGCCGTCGACGCCACCGTCCGCCCCGGCGCCGTCCTGCTGCACTGCGCCGCCGGCAAGGACCGCACCGGCCTGCTGACCGCCCTCCTGCTGGACCTCCTCGACGTCCCCGCCGAGCACATCGTCGCCGACTACACCCGCACCGCCGACGCCCTCCCGCAGATCTTCGCCGGCCTCGCCGAACGCCACCGCACCGCCCTCAACGACCGCACCACCTCCCGCGTCACCGACTCCCGGGGCCACAACCTCACGATCCCCGCGCCCCTCCTGGAGGCCCCGGCCGAGGCCATGTCCGTCTTCCTCGACCGCGTCCGCACCCACCACGGCGGCGCGGCCTCCTTCCTCCCCGGCTGCGGCGTCCCGGCCACCACCCTCGGCGCCTTCCGCGCCAAGGCCGCCGCGGCCTGAGGCGGGTCCCAGGGCCTGAGCCGGGCGTCACGGGGCCACGGTCCGAGGACGCCGCGGCCCCGCCCGGTAATCCCGTTGCGCCGGGCGGGCCCGCGCTGGCAGCGTGCCGGGGGGCGAAGGGGGTGCCGCGAGATGACCGCACTGCGCGAGATCCGCGCCGACCACGACGCGCGGACGATCGTGCTCTACCAGGCGTACCCGCCGGCCGTCGCCGACGCGGCGCTGGCGGCGGGCCGGTTCACGGCGCCCTTCGGCTTCCACCGGATGACGTGGATCAAGCCCTCGTTCCGCTGGCTGATGCACCGCAGCAACTGGGCGCAGAAGCCCGGACAGACCAGGGTGCTGGCGGTCCGGATCACCCGGGAGGGCTGGGAGGAGGCGCTCGCCCGCGCCGTGCTGACCACCGCGCACCCGGACGAGGTGGCCCGCGCCGAGGTCCACGTGCAGTGGGACCCGGAGCGGTCGCTGCGCGGGGCGGCGCTGAACCACTACAGCATCCAGGTGGGCATCGGCCGCTCGCTGATCCGCAGCTACGCCGAGGAGTGGGTCGTCGGACTCACCGACCTCACCCCGCAGGTGCGGCGGATCGCCGCGCTGGTCCGCGACGGTCAGCCGGCGAAGGCGCAGCGGCTGCTGCCGCCCGAGCGCCCGTACCGGCTGCCCGCCGCGACCGCGCGGCGCCTCGGCCTGGGGTAGCCCGGGGCCTCACACGTCCCGGCGCCGCACCACGAGCACCGTCGCCACCAGCGCGGCCAGGCCCCACAGCCCCATGGTGATCCACGAGTCGAGCACGCTCGGCGCGTACTTCCCCATCGTGGTCGTGGAGTGCGGGGTGATGGTGAGCCGCTGCACGGTGGCCAGGGGCAGGTGGGTGCCGATCTCCTTCAGCCACCGGTAGCGGTCCCCGCCGAACATCATCGGCAGGATGAACATCAGCATCACCAGCGAGACGATCGAGGCGGTGGCGTGCCGCAGCAGCGCGCCCAGCGCCATCCCGATCAGCGCGCAGACCGGCACGATCGCCGCGTAGCCGAGCACGGCCCGCAGGCAGCCCTCGTCGGTGACGGAGAGCCCGACGTGCCGGGAGGCCAGCATCGCGTTGACGGTGAAGAAGGAGACCGCCGACACCACGAGCCCGGCGAGCGCGGTGATCCCGCCGATCAGCAGCACCTTGGCCGCGATCACGCCCCGGCGGTCCGGCACGGCGGCGAAGGTGGTGCGGATCAGTCCGGTGGTGTACTCGCCGAACACGGTGATCGCCCCGAGGCTGCCGGCCGCGACCGCCATCAGGTCGCTCGCGATGTTGCCGAGGCCGTGGAACAGCGGGTCGTAGGTGTACGGCGGCTGGCCGGGCATCCGCGGCGGCGGGTGGTCGATGTACGTCAGGTCGGTGTGGACGGCGTTCACGTTGACCGCGATCGCCACCAGCGAGGCCAGCGCCAGCACCCAGTAGGTGGAGCGCAGCGAGCGCAGTTTGATCCACTCGGCGGCGAGCAGGTCCAGGAACCGGGGTGCGGGTTCGACGGTGGAACCCAGGGTCGCGGTGGTCATCGGGCCTCTCCAGCCGGGTACTCGACACTGTCGGCGGTCAGGGACATGAACGCCGACTCCAGCGACGACGTCCGGGCGGCCAGTTCGTGCAGCACCACGCCGTGGCGCAGCGCGAGTTCACTGATCCGCGCGGCCGGCATCCCCGTGACGATCCCGAGGTGCGGCTCCGCCAGCCGCACCTCGGCCCCCTCGGCGCGCAGGGCCTCGGCCAGCGCGGAGAGTTCGGGCGTCCGGACGGCCACCGAGGAGACCGCGTCGCGGGCCGAGAACTCGGCGAGGCTCTCGTCCGCGATCAGCCGCCCGCGCCCGATCACCACCAGCCGGTCCGCGGTGTGCTCCATCTCCGCCATCATGTGGCTGGAGACGAACACCGTGCGGCCCTCGTCCGCGAGCCGCCGGAACAGCCCGCGCACCCAGAGCACGCCCTCCGGGTCCAGCCCGTTCAGCGGCTCGTCGAACAGCAGCACCGGCGGGTCGCCGAGCAGCGCCCCGGCGATGCCCAGACGCTGCTTCATGCCCAGCGAGTAGCCGCCGATCCGCCGCCCGGCCGCCTTGCCGAGGCCGACCTCCGCCAGCACCTCGTCCACCCGCCCGAGCGGGATGCGGTTGCTGCGGGCCAGCGCCGACAGGTGGGCCCGGGCGCTGCGCCCGCCGTGCACGTCGCCCGCGTCCAGCAGCGCGCCGACGTGCCGCAGTCCGCGCGGCCGGCCGGCGAAGGGCACGCCGGCCACGGTGGCGGTGCCCGCGGTGGGGGTGTTGAGGCCCAGGATCATCCGCAGTGTGGTGGACTTGCCCGCGCCGTTGGGCCCGAGGAAGCCGGTCACGGTGCCCGGCCGGACGGTGAAGGTCAGTTGGTCGACGGCCGTGGTGGCGCCGTACCGCTTGGTCAGTCGCTCGATCTCGATCACGGGGACAACGCTGCCGGTCGGCCCCCGTCCCGGGCATCGGGCCGCGGGCCACAACCGCGGGTCGCCGTACTGGCCCCGGGGATTACGCCCCCGGGCCAATGCGCCGCCGGTCGGGCCGCCGATACCATCGCGCCATGATCACCGAACCTCGTCCGCCGCTGCTCAGGCGCCTGCCCGCGGGCGTGTGGGTGGCGGCGCTGTGGACGGCCCTGGTGGGGTTCCGATTCCTCACCCGCGAGGACGAGCTGCGCCACCTGTTGAACTACCACGGCAACCCCGAGGACATGCCGATGGTGGTCACCGCGGTGGTCACCACCCTGGTCGCGGCGCTGCTGGTCCGGTTGCCGCTGCTCGCCGTCGTGGTGGCGCTCGGGGGCGGGATGTTCGCGCTCGGGATGTGGGGCGTCCCGGAGGCGGCGCCGCTCCAGTTCCTGATCGCCGACGCGGTGGTCGGCTACTGCGCGGCCACCCGCTCCCGCCGGGTCTCGCTCACCGCCCTGGCGCTGCCGCTCGCCACCCTCGCCGGGCTGCTGATCTGGGGCGCCGTCAACGACTACCCCGTCAACCCGCTCGCCTACGGGGGCTTCGCCGCCACCGTGCTGATCGCCTGGCTGATCGGCAACACCGTGCACCAGGGCCGCGTCCACACCGAGGCGCTGCGCGGCCGGGCCTCCGAGCAGGCCATCACCGCCGAACGGCTGAGGATCGCCCGCGAGCTGCACGACATGGTCGCCCACAACATCGGCATCATCGCGATCCAGGCCGGCATGGGCAGCCGGGTCATGGACACCCAGCCCGCCGAGACCCGCAAGGCGCTGGAGGCGATCGAGGCCACCAGCCGGGAGACCCTGGCCGGCCTGCGCCGGATGCTCGGCGCGCTGCGGCAGGGCGAGGGGGAGTCCGCCCCGCTCGAAGTGGCGCCCGGGATGGGCGAGTTGGACCGACTGGTGGGGAAGGCGGCGGGCGCCGGGGTGCGGGTGGCGCTCACCCGGCACGGTACGGTCCGTCCGCTGCCGCCCGAGGTCGACCTCGCCGCCTACCGGATCGTCCAGGAGGCGGTCACCAACGTGGTCAAGCACTCCGGCACCCGGGACTGCCACGTCACCGTCGCGTACGGCCCGCGGGAACTCGCCGTCACGGTGGTCGACCTGGGCGCCGGAGCGGCGGGTGGCGCCCCCGGCACCGGCTACGGGCTGGCCGGCATGCGCGAGCGGGTCGCGCTGCTGCACGGCGAGTTCAGCGCCGGCCCGCGCCCCGAGGGCGGCTTCCTGGTCGCCGCCCGACTTCCGCTCCCCGAGGAGCCCCCCGCCGGGACCCCTGCCGAGTCCGCCGTCGAGCCCGTCGTCGGGACCCCTGTCGGGACTGCCGTCAGGACCGCCGTCGAGACCCCCGTGGAGGTGGGACCGTGATCCGCGTCGTCCTGGTCGACGACCAGCCGCTCATCCGCACCGGCCTGCGAGTGCTGATCGCCGACGCCCCCGACCTGGAGGTGGTCGGCGAGGCCGGCGACGGCGCCGAGGCCGTCGAGCTGGTCGCCCGGCTGCGCCCCGACGTCGCCGTGATGGACATCCGGATGCCCGGTACGAACGGCATCGAGGCCACCCGCCGGATCACCGCCGACCCGGACCTGCCCACCCACGTCCTCGTCCTCACCACCTTCGACGACGACGACTACGTCTACGGCGCGCTGCGGGCCGGGGCCAGCGGCTTCCTGGTCAAGGACCTCGCCCTGGAGACCATCCTGGACGGCATCCGGGTGGTGGCCGCCGGGGACGCCCTGCTCGCCCCCGGCATCACCCGCCGGCTGATCGGCGAGTTCGCCGCCCGCCCGGACGCGGAGGCCGCCGCGGCCCGGCCCCGCAGGCCGGTCGCCGCGGCCGTCACCGAGCGCGAGCGCGAGGTGCTCGTCCTGGTCGGCCGGGGCCTGTCCAACGCCGAGATCGCCGCGGAGCTCACCATCAGCGTGGCCACCGCCAAGGCGCACGTCGCCCGGCTGTTCACCAAACTCGACGCCCGTGACCGGGTCCACCTGGTCATCCAGGCCTACGAGTTCGGGCTGGTAGCCCCGTAGCCCCGTAGCCCCGTGACCCCGTAGCCCCGCGACCCTGCGACCCCGTGGCCCCGGCACGCGGAAGTGCGCCGGAGCGGGCCCGCACGGCCCGCTCCGGCGCCGGGCGAGGGCCTGCCCCCGCCCGGTCGTCAGTGGACGATCGCGTGCGAGACCTGGCAGCCGTTGACCCCGTTCGACCAGGTGCCCTGCATGGCGAAGGAACCCGTCGCGAAGCTCACGTTCTGCGCGCCGCCCGTCCCGCCGACGCCGTTCCAGGAGCACTTGTCGGCGTTCTCGTACCCGGTCGAGTCGGTCCAGCCGCCCGCCGGGTTCTGGTCGGTGATGGTCTCCGAGTACTCGTGGCCGTACACGATGGTCACGCCGTCCAGGGTGCCCGCGCTGCCGCTGTTGACGTAGTTCTGGCCGCAGGAGCTGCCCATGTCGGTCACGTACGGGTCGTTGGTGAACGCCACGTCACCGTAGGGGGAGGAGGCGGCGCCACCGGTCAGGGTGGTGTCGCCGTTCCAGTCGTGCCAGGCGCAGAAGCCTCCGTTCGGGGTGTTGAAGCCGTCCGGGTGGGTGCCGGTCGGCGACAGCACCACGTACTGCACGTTGCGGTTGGAGGCGGCGGAGGTGTTGCCGAAGTGGCCGGCGGCCTTGACCGCCTCGGCGGCCAGCTGGTGGCCGGTGGCCTGGCCGGGGGCGGCGGCGGACTCGTCGACCCAGACGCCGGCCAGCGCGCCGCCGGTCGGGTAGCCGACGTGCGCGGAGCCGGACGGGCAGCTGGTCGCGCCCGCGGCGACGCCCTCGCAGTACTGCGTCATGACGCCGGACCAGGTCTCGCTGTTGGTGCCGAGGCCCTTGAACAGCTGCTGCGCCCGGACGGCCTCGCCCTTCGGGTCGCCGGTCAGGGTGGTGTAGCCGCTGGAGTTGGTGCCCTGGGTGCCCCACTGGGTGCCCCAGAAGACCAGGTAGACCTTCGGCGCGCCGGTGGTGACGCCGATGCCGTCGACACCGCCGCCGTAGCTCAGGTTGTTGCTCGCCGGCTTGGCCGCGTTTCCGGCCTCCTTGGTCGGGTGCGCGCCGTGCCGGTAGGGGTGGGGCTGTCCGGCGAACTCGCCGGCCGGCCGGTTGTCCTGGGCGGCCTGGGCCGCCGGGGCGGCGGCGAAGCCGGCGGCGGCCAGCGCCAGGGCGCTGAGCCCGGTCAGGGCCCGCAGCCGCATCCGGCGGGAGGTGGGGGAGATGCCCATCGTGAGGGTTCCTCTCTGGTGCCGGGCGCGCCCGGGTACGGCGCGGCGGCACTGTGGGGGACAAATGGGGCGGCGGCAGCGCGGAGGTGCCGACGGTTCGCCAGGAACCGTCGGTGGTGCGGGGGTCTGGAGCCGGTTACCGCCGACGGCCGGAAGCAAAGCACCGCCGCCGAAACCGGGTCAACGACGGAGAAGGTAAGACCCGCCCCAAGGAAGGCCCCCACGGACGTAGCGAACGTCAAAAGCCCCCAGCGGACAGCCGGTCGATGCGCGTAGCACAGCCGAATGCCAACAGTTGAGAGCCGTTCTTACACCGTATGCGCGCGCCGGGCAGCCGCCGGGCGGACGTCAGCGCACGTCAGCGGACGTCAGCGGACGTCAGGGGCCGTCGACCTCGCCGATCCGCATGATCCGGCCGTGGGAGTCCAGCACCACGTCGTAGGCGTTGCCGTGGCAGCCGTACGGGTCGGCCGGCTCGCGCTCGGCCAGGCAGTCGTCGATGTGGGCGATCAGCTCGTCGAGGGGGACGGTCCGGGCCGGGTCGTCGTGCGGGCCGTCGATCAGGGTCGCGGCCACGCCGGCGCCCGCGAAGCCGTAGTGGACGGGGCTGCCGGCCGGCTCGTAGCGGGCGGAGCCGCAGCTGAACCGGGCGGTCCGGGCGGTGAGTTCGGCCGGGCCGGCGGTGACGACGAGGAAGATCTCGTGACCGGGGCGCGTGGTGGGGGTGGCGCACCCGGGGCCGGCCGAGGGCTCGGCGGGAGACCCGGCGAAGGGCTCCACGGAAGGCTCGACGGAGGCGGAGGCGGAAGCCGCGGCGGAGACGGAGGCTTCGGCGGTGGCGGCGGGCACGGACGGGTCGTCCGTGGCGGAGTAGAACTCCTCGTCCTCCTCGTAGAAGAGGTCGTCGTCCTCCTCCAGCAGGTCGTCCGGGCCCTCGTCGGCCAGGGCGGCGGCCGAGGCGGCGGCCACCGTGGAGCCGGAGTCGGCGGGGGTGCAGCCGGTGAGGGCGGTGGCGGCGCCGCAGGCCAGCAAGGCGGCGGCGAGGAGCGTGCGGGGCGTGGCCATGGCACCAGTCTCCCCGGGAGGCGGCGGTGGTCGGTACCCGCTTGACACGAACGGGGCCCGGCCCGCGGTTCCCGTCGACGCCGTCCGCCGGTTCCCTCCCCCGCCGGACGTGCGGATCCGGCGGGGGAGGGGGCTGTTGAGCGGCGGTCAGGCCGCCACCGGCCGGCCGGTCTCGTACGCCTCGCGGACCCGGGCCTGCGCCCGCTCGCCCGCCGCCAGGTGGTCGAGGCCGAGCAGCGCCGCGCCGAGCACCGGCGGGGCGACGACGACGCGCGGCTCGGCCAGCGGCGCGGCCGCGGCGAGCCGGGCGGTCAGGTTGTCCAGCAGCAGCGGGTGGCGGGAGGCGAGCACGCCGCCGCCCAGGACCACCGGGGTCGGGGTGTCCAGCAGGTCCAGGCGTCCGAGGGCCACCACCGCGAGCCGGACGATCTCGTCGGCCTGGCGGTCGATCAGCTCCAGCGCCACCGGGTCGCCGTCGGCCCCGACGGCGAACAGCACCCGGGCGATCTCGTGCAGCCGGTCGCTCGACAGGTGCCCGAGGTGGACGGCCTCGGCGACGGCTCCGGCGCTGGGCAGGCCGAAGTGCTCGGCGATGGCCCGGGCGAGCCCGGTCGGGCCGCCGCGTCCGTCCTCCGCGCGGACGGCGTGCCACATGCTGGCGACGGCCAGCCCGGAGCCGCCGCCCCAGTCGCCGGTGAGCTCGCCGAGGGCGGGGAAGCGGGCGGTGCGGCCGTCCGGCAGCAGGCCGACGCAGTTGATCCCGGCGCCGCAGACCACCGCGACGCCGCGCGGGCCGTCGGTGCCGGCCCGCAGCAGGCCGAAGGTGTCGTTGACGACGGTGTTGCCGGCCCCCCAGGGGTGGGACTCCAGCGCCACCCGCAGGGCCTCCTCCTCGACCGGCAGGTCGGCGTTGGCCAGGCAGGCGCTGACGTGGCTGGTGAGTACGCCGTTCCAGGACGGGTGCCCGGCCTCGGCGGCGGCCTGCTCGACCAGCGGGGCGAGGCCGGCGACCGCGGCCGCGCCGCCGATCTTCTGCGGCGCGAAGCCGCCGCCGCGGGCGGTGCCGAGGATGCTGCCGTCGGTGCCGATCAGGGCGACGTCGGTCTTGGAGTTCCCCGCGTCGATGGCGAGGACGCCGGGCAGGAGTGGTTCGGGCTGGTGGGTCATCAGGTCCCCGCGGCTCGTACGTGGCCCGGGCCGTGGTCGTCGGCCGGGTGCCCGGCCGTGGTCCCGGCCGGGGTGCCCGGCCGAAAGGTCCCCGGCCGGGGGTGGGCGGTCTCCTCGCGGGGCCCGCCCGGTGACCTCCTCCGGTCGCCGGGCGGGCGCGTCGCGGGCCGGATCAGGCCCAGGCGAGGTGCTCGCGGTTGTGGGCGAGCAGCCGGTCCGTGAGCTGGCCGGCGAGCTCGATCTGGCCGACCAGCGGGTGGGCGAGCAGGGCGTCGAAGACCCGGTCGCGGCCGCCGTGCAGGGCGGCGTCGAGGGCGAGGTGCTCGTACGAGGTGACGGCGGCGATCAGACCGGCGTACAGCGGCTCGACGGGCCGCTGCGGCAGCGGGCGCACGCCCCGCGCGTCCACCTCGGCCGGCACCTCGATGACGGCGTCGTCCGGCAGGAAGGGCAGCACGCCGTCGTTGCGGGTGTTCACCACCTGCACGGACGTCCCGCCGCCGGTGCCGAGCAGGGCGGCGATCAGCTGGACGGCCGCCTCCGAGTAGAAGGCGCCGCCGCGCTTGCCGAGCAGCTCGGGCTTGGTGTCCAGGGTCGGGTCGGCGTACAGCTCCAGCAGCTGCCGCTCGATCTCGGCCACCTGGGCGGCCCGCGAGCCCTGCTCCTTCAGTTCCGCCACCACCGCGTCGTGCTGGTAGAAGTACCGCAGGTAGTAGGACGGCACCACGCCGAGGCGCTCGATGACGGCCTGCGGCAGGTGGAGGTCCTCGGCGATCTCCTTGCCGTGCGAGGACAGCAGCTCGGGGAGCACCTCGCGCCCGGTCGCGGCGCCCGGGGCGTCGAGCAGGGTCACCCCGCGCTCCCAGCTCAGGTGGTTGAGCCCGACGTGGTCGAGCCGGACCAGCTCCGGGTCCACGCCCAGGTGCCCGGCGAACTTGCGCTGGAAGCCGATCGCGACGTTGCACAGCCCGACGGCCTTGTGGCCGGCGCCCTGCAGGGCCCGGGTGACGATGCCGACCGGGTTGGTGAAGTCCACGATCCAGGCGTCCGGGTTGGTCCGGCGCACCTGTTCGGCGATGTCCAGCACCACCGGGACGGTGCGCAGCGCCTTGGCGAGGCCGCCGGCGCCGGTGGTCTCCTGCCCGACGCAGCCGCACTCCAGCGGCCACGTCTCGTCCCGGTCGCGCGCCGCCTGCCCGCCGACGCGCAGCTGGAGCAGGACGGCGTCGGCGTCCGCGACGCCCGCCACCAGGTCGGTGGTCACCGTGACGACCGCGGCGTGGCCCTGCCTGGCGAAGATCCGCCGGGCGAGGCCGCCGATCAGCTCCAGGCGCTCGGCGGCCGGGTCGATCAGCACCAGTTCGCCGATCGGCAGGGTGTCGCGCAGCCGGGCGAAGCCGTCGATCAGCTCCGGGGTGTACGTCGAACCGCCGCCGACGATTGCCAACTTCAGTGCGGACATCAGCCCTTGACCCCTGTCAGTGTCACGCCTTCGATGAAGGCCTTCTGAGCGAAGAAGAAGAGGACGATCACCGGGGCCATCACCAGCAGGGTGGCGGCCATGGTGAGGTTCCAGTTGGTGTGGTGGGCGGCCTTGAAGGACTCCAGTCCGTAACTGAGGGTCCAGGCGTCGTGGTTGTTGCTGGCGTAGATCTGCGGGCCGAAGTAGTCGTTCCAGCAGTAGAAGAACTGGAACAGCGCGACCGCGGCGATGGCCGGCCTGGCCATCGGCAGGACCACCCGCAGCAGGGTGCGCAGGTCTCCGCAGCCGTCCATCCGGGCGGCCTCGATGTACTCCTTGGGGATGGTCATCAGGAACTGGCGCAGCAGGAAGATGGAGAACGCGTCGCCGAAGGCCATCGGGATGATCAGCGGCCAGAGCGAGCCGCCCAGGCCCATCTGCTTGGACCAGAACAGGTACATCGGGATGACGGTGACCTGCGGCGGCAGCATCATCATCGCGATGACCGCCATCAGCGCCAGGTTGCGGCCGCGGAAGCGGAACTTGGCCAGCGCGTAGGCCACCGGGAGGCTGGAGACCACGGTCAGCAGGGTGCCGAGCCCGGCGTACAGCAGGGTGTTGCGCCACCAGCCGAGGAAGCCGGGGACCTCCCAGACCTTGCCGAAGTTGCCCCAGTTCCAGCTGGTCGGCCAGTAGTCGGTGGTGAGCGCCTGCTGGTCCGACATCACCGAGGTGAGGAGGACGAAGACGAAGGGCAGCAGGAAGAACAGCGCGGCGGCGATGGCCAGCGCGTGCACGGCCACCCAGTTGAGCACCGCGCGGCGCCGGGCGGCCCGGGCGGCGGGGCTGCCGGACCGGGAGGGGCGGGAGGGGCCGGTCGCGGCCGGCGCCTCGGTGAGTGTGGTGCCAGGAGTCATGATCAGGTCCTCACAGGCCGCTAGTCGTCGCTCGCCATGAAGCCGGACCGGCGGCGGAGCAGGATCGAGGTGACGGCCATCGAGATGGCGAACAGCACCAGGGCGACGACGCAGGCCGCGCCGTAGTTGAAGCGCTGGAAGCCGAGGTTGTAGACCATCTGCGGCAGGGTCCAGGTGGAGCCGCCCGGGTAGCCGGGCTCGAAGGGCTGGCCGGAGCCGCCCGCGATGCCGCTGGCGACCTTCCCGGCGACGATCGCCTGGGTGTAGTACTGCATGGTCTGGATCACCCCGGTGACCACCGCGAACATGATGATCGGCGAGATGTTCGGCAGGGTGACGTACCGGAACCGCTGGAACGGGCCGGCGCCGTCCAGCTCGGCCGCCTCGTACTGGTCCCGGGGGACGTCCAGCAGCGCGGCCATGAAGATGACCATCAGGTCGCCGACGCCCCACATGGCGAGCAGGGTGAGCGCGGGCTTGGACCAGTCCTCGGAGGCGAACCAGCCGGGCTGGGGCAGGCCGAGCTCGCCGAGCAGGTGGTTGACCGGGCCGGTGCCGGGGTTGAACAGGAAGGCGAAGGCGACCGTGGCGGCCACCGGCGGGGCCAGGTACGGCAGGTAGAAGGCGGTGCGGAAGAAGCCGGCGCCGGTCTTGACCTTGGTGATGAGCATCCCGATGCCCAGGCCGAAGGCGACCCGCAGGCTCACCATGACGACGACCAGCCACAGGGTGTTGCGCAGGCCCTGCCAGAAGGCCGGCAGCTGGTTGAAGACGTAGTCCCAGTTCTTCAGGCCGCTGAAGGCCGGGGTGCCGAAGCCGTTGTAGGAGGTGAAGGAGAAGTAGACGGTGGAGATCAGCGGGTAGGCGAAGAAGACGCCGAAGCCGATCAGCCAGGGGGAGAGGAAGGCGAGGGTGCGGGCCGCCTCCCGGCGGCGCTTGCGACGCAGCAGGTGCTGCGTGCCGGGCGCCGCCGGGCCGGTCGGTCCCGCGTCGGCCTCGTCGTTCCCCTTGCGGGTGCCGAACGCGAGTGACATGGGAGCTCCGTGGACCGTTCCCGGGCTACTTGGCCTGGGCGATGTCGGTGTCGATCTGCTTGGCCGTGGCGGCCAGGCCCGCCTGGAGGTCGGTCTGCTTGCCGGACTCGTAGTCGTAGCCGAGGTTCTGCAGGGTGGTGATGTAGCTGCCGCCGTTGACGGCCGGCGGGGTGGTGCCGGAGTGGGGGTTCTTGGCGACGTTCAGGAAGGTCCTGAAGTTGTCGTCGCTCACCAGCTTGGGCGAGTCGAGCGCCGCGATGGTGCTCGGCACGTTGTGGATCGCGTTGGCGAAGCCGACCACCGCGTCGGTGTCCGTGGTCAGGTACTTGACGAACTCCCAGGCGGCGGCCTGCTTCTTGCTGGTGCTGGCGATGCCGACGATGGTGCCGGTCTGGTAGCCGCGGCCGTAGGTGTCGGCCTGGTCGTCCGGGACGGGGAAGGCGGCGGTGGCCCACTCGAAGTCGGGCTTGTCCTTGGCGAGCGAGGCGGTGCGCCACTCGCCGTCGAGGATCATCGCGATCTGGCCGGTGTGGAAGGGGTTCTTGGCGCTGAACTCCTCGCCGAAGGTCGCGCGGTACTTCTCCAGCTTGGCGTAGCCGCCGAGCTGGTCGACCAGGCTCTTCTGCCACTTGAGCATCGCGGCGACCTTCGGGTCGGTGGCGATGTCCGACTTGCCGTCGGCGCCGAAGTAGCTGGGGCCGTACTGGCCGAGGTAGTGCTCGGTGGTGGACTCGTAGCCGTGGTACAGCGGCATGAAGCCGAGCTGCTTGTACGAGTCGCCGTCGGCGAGGGTCAGCTTGGTCACGTCCTCGGCGAACTCGCTGAAGGTCTTCGGCGGGTTGGCGATGCCGGCGTCGGCGAAGGCCTTCTTGTTGTAGTACAGGCCGTAGGCGTCGCCGAGCAGCGGCAGCGAGCACTGGTTGCCCTGGAACTGGGTGTAGTCGAGCATCGTGGCCGGGAAGGTCTTGGCCGGGTCGATGCCGCTCTTCTGGAGCATCGGCTTGAGGTCGACGAAGGCCTTGGTCGAGCAGAACATGCCGACGTTGTTGGTGGTGAAGGAGGAGACCACGTCCGGCGCGTCGGAGCCGCCGGCCCGCAGGGCCTGGTTGACCTTGTCGTCCGCGAGGCTGTCCACGGCCTTGACGTGGATGGTGGGGTGGGTCTTCTCGAAGGCGGCGATGTTGTCGTTGATCGCCTTGAGCTCGTTCTCCTGGCTCCAGCCGTGCCAGAAGGTGATGGTGACGTCCTTGCCGCCGGCCGATTCGTCGGAGCCGCCCGTGTCGCTGGAACCGGTGCAGGCGGAGGCGAGCAGCGCCAGGACGGCGCTGCCGGCGACGGCGGCGACGGTGCGGCGGCCTCTGCGGGAGGTGGTGGCGTGCACTTCGGGATCCTCCTGGGGGTGCGCGGGCAGGCCTCGTTGCCTCGGGTCCCGCGTTCGGGGGTTGGGGAGAGGTGGGTGCAGGTGGCGAGGTGACAGGGGGAGCGTCAGTGGGTGGAGAAGACCGCCTCGCGGGCGTCGGACAGGGCACGTTGCAGGGCGCCGAGCAGGACCGGTGAGCCGGACAGGGCACTGCTGCGGACCTCCGGCCGGGCGATGGAGATCCGCGCCAGTTCGTCCTCGACGAGCGCGCGCAGCCGCTCGCCGCCGGCGCTCGGCACCACGCCGGAGAGGACCACCAGTTGGGGGTCGACGACGGCGACGATCACCGCCAGTCCGACGGCGAGCCGCCCGGCCAGCTCGGTGAGGAAGGCGTCGCCGGCGCCGGGGAGGGCCAGCGCCTTGGCGATGGACTCCTGCGCGGTGGCCGCGCCGAGCCCGTGCTCACGGGCCAGGGCCCGGACGGCGGGAGTGCCGACCAGGGCCTGGAACCCGCCGAACTTGCGGCGGCGGGCGTCCCACTCGACCGGCGAGTCGGGCAGCGGCATGTAGCCGACCTCCCCGGCGCCGCCGGTGAAGCCGCGGTGCAGCCGCCCGGCGATCACGATCGCCGCGCCGACCCCCGCCCCGGCCCAGAGCAGGACGAAGTCCTCGAAACCGGCCGCGGCGCCCGAGGACCGCTCGGCGACGGCGGCCAGGTTCACGTCGTTCTCGATCGACACCGGCGCGCCGACCGCCTCGGTCAGCTCCTCGACCAGTCTCGGCGAGTGCCAGCCCGGCAGGTGGGAGGCGTAGCGCAGCTTGCCGGTGACCGGGTCGGGGGCGCCGCCGACCCCGATCGCGGCGGTGCGCAGGACGCCCTCGGGCAGGCCGGCGGCCCGGACGGCCTCGGCCACCGCGCCGGCGACGGCCGGGACGGTCCCGGCGGCCGGGACGCCCTTGGTGGGCACGGTGTGCTCGGCCAGCGTGGTGCCGGTGATGTCGGCGACGGCGACCCGGATCTCGCTGTTGGTGACGTCCAGTCCGGCGACGTACCCGGCGGCCGGATTCACCTGGTACAGACGGGCGTTGGGGCCGGGGCCGCCCGCCGTGGTGCCGACCGGCAGGACCAGCCCGGCCGCCTCCAGCCGGGCCAGCAGCTGGGAGGCGGTGGGCTTGGACAGCCCGGTGAGGGCGCCGATCCGGGTGCGCGAGAGCGGCCCGTTCTCCAGCAGGAGTTCGAGGGCGGCACGGTCGTTGATGGCGCGCAGCAGGCTGGGGGTGCCGGCGAGGGGGGCCTTGGCGGTGCTCTTGGTCATGCCCGGAATCCTCCCCTTTCGGCTGCTCGGGACGGTCCGCGGGTGTCCCCGGAGCGGGGAGCGGGCGGGCTTCGGACGAACTGTTAGGAAACTTTCCAGTCGCTTGGGAAGGACCGTAAGGGCCGTGTCGGCGGAGTGTCAATGGTGGGTGGAGCGGAGGATGCCGAAGCGTTACCGGACAGGGCGAAGCCCCGCTCCCGGTACGCCGGGAGCGGGGCTTGCGTCGTGTCCGTACGGTCGCCGGGCTACGGCTTCGCCGGGTCCTCCGCCCCCTTCGCCGCCGGGATCGGCTCGGTCGCCCGGTAGCGCGGCGAGGCCGGGTCGGCCAGCGCGGACGGCGCGGCCTGCTCGGCGGCCGGCACCGGCGAGGGCGCGATCACCACGCCGGTCGCCCCGGCCGCGGCCGCCGGGACCTCCTCCTTGACCTTGATCCCGGCCCGGTCGAAGGCCGCCTTCAGCCGCTGGCGCAGCGCCCGGGAGACGGCGGCCGCCTTGCCCGGGGCGGTCCGGGCCTCGATCCGCAGCACCACCGAGTCCGAGGCGACCGACTCCACGCCCAGGATCGACACCGGCGCCCAGACCAGCTCGTCGTACGGGGCCTCCTTGGCCATCTCCTCGGCCGTCGCCAGGATCAGGTCCTCGACCCGGATCAGGTCCTCCTTGTACCCGACCTGCACGTCCACCGAGGCGGTCGCCCAGCCCTGGCTCATGTTGGCGATCCGCTTCACCTCGCCGTTGCGGATGTACCAGATCTCGCCGTTCGCCCCGCGCAGCTTGGTGACCCGCAGGCCGACCTCCAGCACGGTGCCGGTGGCCACCCCGGTGTCGATCTCGTCGCCGACGCCGTACTGGTCCTCCATGATCATGAAGACCCCGGAGAGGAAGTCCGTGACCAGGTTGCGGGCGCCGAAACCGATGGCCACACCGGCCACACCGGCGCTCGCCAGCAGCGGCGCCAGGTTGACCCCCAGCGCGGACAGCACCATCAGCGCCGCCGTGCCCAGGATGGTGAAGGAGGCGACGCTGCGCAGCACCGAGCCGATCGCCTCCGAACGCTGCTGGCGCCGCTCCGTGTTCACCACCCCGGTGTTGGCCAGCAGCCCGCCCAGCCGGCTCTCCTCCTGGTGCTCGGAGGTGCGCGCCATCCGCCCTATCAGCTGGGTGATGAGCTTGCGCACCACGGCCCGCAGCACCAGGGACAGCACGATGATGAAGACGATCCGCAGTCCCGAGGCCAGCCAGCCCTGCCAGTGGGTGTCGAACCAGCTGGCGGCCTGCCGGGTGGTCTCGGAGACCTCCTGCGCGCTGGTCGGGATCCGCAGGTCGAGCTCGGGCAGCTGCGCGGTGGGGCTTGGGGCCGGCGTCGGAGTGGTGAGCGTCGAGGACGCGTCGGACGGACCGGTGGCACCGGAGCTGAACACGTGCAGGCCTTCCTTGCCGGGTGAGTGGCGGGCCCGCACCGCCGAGGAGCGGCCCGCGGACCGTGAGCGTCAGCCTATCCGCCGCCGCATGCCCGCCCGGACCGGCCGGGAACCTCCCGCGAGCGTGCCCGAGGGCGTACGGAGCGTCCCGAACGCCCCGTCAACGCCCCCGTACGCTCCCCCGCACCCGGGCGCCGAGGCCCTCCAGGGCAGTCGGGACACTGCTCCGGACGGCCGAACCCTGCCCCCGGAGGGCCACCCGGCAGGGTCACCGGGGCGCGCCGCACCGCCACCCGGGTGCAACCCGACCTTCCCCCGGGCATACCGGCTATGACAGAGACCACACCCGGAGTTCACGTCAGGTCCGTTACACAGGAGTGGTGGCGCCGTACAAAGGCGTAAGGCGACACTGGGGGAGATCGCGCACGCGTGGCGCGATCCAACCGCTCGTCCCGGCGCGAGCCACGCGCCGCAGGCGTCCAAGGAGGCATCCGTGCCGCATGTCCTGGTCCTCAACGCGTCCTACGAGCCACTCGGCGTCGTATCGATGCGCCGCGCACTCATCCTGGTCCTCAACCACAAGGCGGTCAGCCTGGAGGACTCGGGAGTCACTCTGCACAGCGCCACCAGCGCCCTTCCGGCGCCGTCCGTCGTCCGCCTGACCCGCTTCGTGCGGGTCCCGTTCTGCGGGCCCGTCCCGCTCACCCGCCGGGCGCTGTTCGCCCGCGACCACGGCCGCTGCGTCTACTGCGGGGCCGCCGCCACCAGCGTCGACCACGTCATCCCGCGCAGCCGCGGTGGCCAGCACCGGTGGGACAACGTCGTGGCGGCCTGCCGCCGCTGCAACCACACCAAGGCCGACCGCCACCTCACCGAACTCGGCTGGCGGATGAAACGACCACCCGCGCCGCCCAGCGGCCTGGCCTGGCGCATCATCGGCACCGGGATCAAGGACCCGCGGTGGCGGCCCTACCTGGAGCCCTACGGCGGCGGCGACCAGCTGCGCGCCCCGCAGTGGGGCGAGCACGAACACCGCGACCATACCGAGCAGCCGGTCCACCCCGTCCCGCTCGGCCGGGCGCACCCCGGCCACCCCGCCCCCGTCCGCCGCGGCGAGCAGCCCGAACCGCTCTCCGCCTGACCCCAGCTCCACAAGGGCCCGCCCGTCACACCGTCGGTACGCGCCTCATGGGCCGCCGAGCCCCCCGCACCGGGGGGCCGGCGGCCCGCCGCGTTCCGGGGGCCGCCTCCGTCCGAGGCCGCTCCTTCCGAGGCCCCTACCGCCGGGCCCGGCCCGGCCGCTACGGCTTGGTGGCCGCCGGCGGCGCCGCGGGGACGCCCGGCACGCCGCCGGGCTGGACGGGCTGGGCGGGCTGACCGGCCGGGGGCTGCGGTGCGGCCGGCGGGGTCACGGCGTACAGCTCGACACCCCACAGCGAGTAGCCGTACTTGGTCGCCCGCGCCACGCCCTGCACCCGGACGTACCGGACCCCGGGCGCGTCGAAGCGCACCGTCTCGTCTCCGCCCTTGCCGTTGTCCACCGTCGCGGCGTCCGTCCAGGAGTTCCCGTCCGCCGAGACCTGGATCCGGTACGAGGCGGCGTACGCGGCCTGCCAGTGCAGCACCGCCGCGCCCAGCCGGGTCGCCTGCGGCAGCTCCAGCCGCACCCAGGCGTCGTCCTTGGGCGGCGAGGACCAGCGGGTCTTCGGATCGCCGTCGGTGACCGCCGAGGCCGGGAAGTTCGCCGTCTCGTCGCCCGAGGAGGTGGCCTTCGCGCCGGCCGCCAGGTCCGGACCGCCGGTGGGCGGCACCACGTGCACCTGGAGCACCTGCCGGACGGTGGTGGTGCCGGCCACGAACTGCACCGGCACCCGGTACGTCCCGGACGGCGTCTCCGCGGTGGCGCCCACCAGCAGCGGCACACCCACCCGGCCGCCGCGCGGCACGGTCACCGGCCCGGCCGGGGTCACGGTCAGGCCCTTCGCGGCGGCCGGCACCTCGGTGCGCAGCTCGCCCGTGGTGCCCTCGGGCCGGCCGGCCTCCACGGTGGCCCGGGTCGTCACCGGCGCGGAGGCGCCGGTGACCACGTCCAGGGCCGGGTCGGAGAGGCTCAGCCGGGCCGCCGGGGCGTCCGCGTACCACGGGATCACCTGGTTGACCACCGGCGGGTCGCCGCCGGGCTTCCAGGTCAGCCGGAACGCGTCGGCCGCCTGCCCGCCGGCCGGCAGCTCGTTGTAGCCGGGCTGCACGGTGCCGATGTCGGCCCAGGTGCCGTCGGCCCGGCGCACCGCGACGGTGGCGGTGGCGCGCACCGCCGGGTCGGTCAGCACGGTGAGCCGGTCCAGCGGGCGGGCCGCGCCGAGCTCGACGACCAGCGGCTCGTCCAGCGCGGTCGGCGCCTTGGCGGCCCGGTACGCGGTGTCCGGATTGCCGTCCAGCACGGCGGCGGCGGAGGAGCCGGGCGCCGCGTCGGGACCGCCGCTGACGCTGGCCGGGGACTCGTCCGGGGCGGTGACGGTGAACTCGCGCACCGCGACGGCGGTCTTCTGCGCGGCGGTGGCCCGCAGCCGTACCGCCCGCACCACGGTGCCCGGCGGCAGTTGGGCGCTGACCGTCCTCTGGTTCCTGACGGTGGCGAGCTGCTTCCAGCCGCCCTCGCCGGTCGAGTACTCCAGCACGCCGTCGCGGATGTAGTCGTCCGCGGCGGACCGGGCGTCCGGGCCGTCGCCCCAGCCGCCCATCAGCACGGTCACGCCGCTGACCGGGCGGCCCGCGCCGAGGTCCAGGCCGACCGCGTCGCCGGGCTGCGGGGGAGCGGAGCTCCAGTAGAACGTGTCGGCCACGCCGTCGGTCATCAGCGCGGGCAGGTGGTCCTGCGCTGTGCCCAGGGTGGTGGTCGGGGTGAGCCCGCCGCCGCCCACGCCCGCCCAGTTGTCGGCGGCGCGCACGGCGCGGTCCAGGAACGGTCCGAGCACCCCGGCGCCGACGGTGGCCGGGGCCCGGTCCAGCTGCTCGCGCAGCCGGTTGAGCTCGACCCGGGCCTTCCAGGCCGCGGCGCCGTCGCCGCCGTGCTGCGCCAGCACCATGTCGAGGGCGGCCTGCCCGGCCAGCCCGTAGTCGCGCAGCGGGCCCAGCCAGGGTGCGGCCTCGCCCGCCAGCTGGGCGGTGGCCGGGGTGCCGGCCAGGGTCTGCTGGGCGGTGGCCATGGCGGCGAGGGCCTCCCGCAGCGGGGCGGCGGCCTCGATCAGCCGGGCGAGGTCGGGAGTGGCGCCGGAGGTGGGCTCGGCCGCCGCCCAGAACCGGTCCAGCAGCGGCGTCAGATAGCCGGACTCCTGCTTGGACAGCGGCGAGGAAGTGCTGTTGCCGGCCAACGCGAGGACCGCGGACAGCGCCGTCCCGGCGGGCGTCGGGGCGGCGCCGGTCGGCCCGGCCAGCGAGCGCACGGCGGCCTGCCAGGACTCCTCCGGCCTGTACCCGGCCGGGTTCCAGGCGAAGTCGCCGGCCGTCGAGACGGCGATCCGGGAGGCCACCGGCTGTTGCATCGCGCCGGTCAGCAGCACTGCCGAGCGGGTGGCCACCTCCGGGTCGCGCCCGGTGTAGGCGCCGAGGAAGAGCCGGTCCGGGGTGGCGTCGTTGACCGGGTAGTTGTCCATGGTGAGCAGCGGGCGCCCGTACAGCCCGGCGGTGTCCGAGGCCTGGGCACCGGTGATCTTCTCCGGGATCACCCCGACCCCGCTCCAGGCCACCTGTACGCCCTCCGGCAGCGCCGCCGCCAGCGCCTTGCGGTACGGGGTGGAGCCCTGCTGGTGGTACTCGGTGGGGACGACGGACAGCGGCGCCAGGCCCGGGTTCCGCGCGATCAGCCGGTCCTGCACCTTCCGCACCAGCGCGGCCTGCGCCTTGGCGGCCGCGGCGGGCCCGGTGCCGTACTCGTCGCGGTCGTCGTCGCAGTGCCACTCGTCGTAGCTGACGTCCAGGAACTGCAGCTGGAAGGCGGTGAAACCGAGCCCCCGCAGCCCGTCCAGCTTCTTCACCAGCGCGTCCACGTCCTTGCCGGAGCTGAAGCAGAAGGACTGCCCCGGGTCGATCGCGTAGCCGAGCACCACGTGGTTCTGCCGTGCCCGGAAGCCCAGTTCGCGCAGCTCCTCGGCCTGGGCCGCGGGGTAGGCGTTGCGCCAGCGGGAGAGCCGGTACGGGTCGTCACCAGGGGCGTAGAGGTAGAAGTTCTGCTTGGAGCGGCCCAGGAAGTCGACCTGCTCCAGGCGCTGCTGGGCGGTCCACGGGGTGCCGTAGAAGGCCTCCGCGGTGCCGCGCACCGGCGCGCCGGTCGGCCAGTCCCGCAACGTGATCCCGGGCAGGCCGAGCCCGGCCGCACCGGGCGCCTGCCCCTGCCCGGCCGGTACGGCGGCGAGCAGCTGACGCAGGCTCTGCGCGGCGTAGAAGGTGCCGGTGGCGTCCACGCCGGCCAGCACCACGGCGCCGTACGTGCCGCCGCCCTGGGCGGGCAGCTGACCGGCCGACAGCACGTACCCGCCGGCCGGCATCCCCGCGGTCGTCGGCCCGGTGCCGTCCTTGCCGCCGGCCGCCGCGGACAGCTGCCGCAGCACCCGGTCCACCTCGCCGCCGGCGCCCTCGGCGGGCCCGCCGACGTACACCACCAGCGAACCGGCGGCCGGCGTCCCGCCGTCCGGCTGCGGCGTCACGTCGCGCGCGCCGGCGACCTCCAGCACCTCGTGCACGGCCCGCACCGCGCCCTGGTCCACCTTGGGTGCGGTCACCAGCGTCACGGCCGACGGCACCGTGACGGGCTTGCCCGCCACCGTCTGCTGCTGCGGCTTCGGGAACACCCTCGGGTCGGTCACGCTGCCCAGCGGCGTCTGCGGCGCGGCGCTCACCACGTCCGGCGCCGAGACCGCCGAAGCCGCCGCGTACGCCGTCGACGGCAACGAACCGGCCAGCAGCCCGCCGACCACCGCCGCGGCCGCGACCCCGGCCGCGATCTGCATCGTCCGCCGCCCCGGCCGGCCCGCGGCCCGCCCGGCCCGCTCCGCCCGCTCCTCGCGCACCGAGGCCAGCAGCGGCTCCGTGCCCTTGAGGTCGGCGATCAGCCGGTCCGCCGTCCGCGGCGCCAACTGACGGCACGTCCGCGCCGTCGCCCGCCGCGCCACCACCGCCGCGGGGTGCTGCAGCACCTCCCGCAACGCCGGACTCTGCTCCAACTGCGACCGCAGCCGCCGCCCGGCCGCAACGGACACTCGGGCTTGCACAGGAGCCTCCTCGCCAGGCCGGAACCACATCCCGGCAACCCCACCAGCTGGCCAATCCGGTGTCAATGTCACCGACAGCTACGCCTGGATTGCCCTGCTTCATCCCCCGACGCGAGCGTCCCGGGAACGCGTCGGGCCCGCCGGGCCCGACGGCCCCCCCGGGCCCGTACCCCCCACCCAAACCCGGGGGGACGAAAACGGCGGGGGGGGGATCACCGCCGCAAGCAGCAA